>JAAYCX010000038.1 GCA_012729555.1 Acidobacteriota bacterium | reverse complement strand
CGCGCGGATGGCGGCGAACATCTCCGCCTGCTTGACCGTGTCGATGCCGAGATCGGCCTCGAGATCGAGGTCATCGTCGAGCATGTCGGTCGGGTAGCCGGTCTTTTCCGCGATGATGGCCATCACCCTGTCCCGCACCGAGTCCCCCGCCGGCGCCGCCGGCGCCGCCAGCGCCGAAGGTGCCGCCTGGGCCGAAGGTGCCGCCTGGGCCGGGGCGGCAGGGACGACCGGGGCGGCGGCAACTTGGGCGTTCCCGTTCCCGTTCCCGTTTTCCCGGTACGCCGTCGGCCCCTGGTCGCGCACCCGCAGCGTGCGTTTGACGACCTCGACCTCCGGCGCCTCATAGCCGCTCAGCCGCTTCAGCCATCCGGTCCACGCCGCGGCGTTTTCTATCCGGGTGGCGTAGCCGAGGGCCCCCGGCGCGGGTCGCCGGCCGTCCGGCGTGGCCACCCACCGCATCATCGTGATGCTGATCTGGGACCCGAACCCGGCCGCAAGGCGCAGGATGTAGCGCACCGGGTACGCCCCCCCCTTGGAAAGGTTGAGATACCCGAGCTCGGGGTCGACCTCCTTGAAGTTGGGGACCGGGGGAACGATCCCGGTTTCCAGGATCTTGGCCGAAACCACGTCCTCGAACCCCACGGCCATCGGGTGACCCGTCGCCCCCTTCGTGTTGGCGATGAGGATGCGGTCGGTCGCACTCCCGTAGCAGTGGCGCAGGGCGAACACCTCGGCCGAAGCGCTCCCCCCCCGGGCGGGGGTGTAGGTCTCGTGGGAGACGAAAACCGTTTCCGGGGCGATCTGGTACCGGTCGATCCCGTGCTCGGCCTCCACCTGGGAAATCAGCTTGTCCATGACGTGGCGGATGTGGTTGACATCGAGGCGCGATCCGTGGAAGGCGCTGTTGGCCACGACGGTCCCGAGCACCTGGCAGATCGGGCGGATGCCGCGTTCGCGCGCGGAATCGGCGCTCTCGAGCACGAGGGCCGATGCTCCCATCCCCACGATCAGCCCGTGGCGCCGCCGGTCGAACGGAATCGCCTCTTCCTCCACGACCTCGCCCGTGGCCGCCGACCCGGAGGCCAGGAAGCCGGAGCCGAACCACCCGAACAGGTTGTCGGAGGTGATGTCGTCGGCCGAGATCACGATCACCCGCCGGCAGCGGCCGGTGCGGATCCAGTCGCTCGCGATCCCCAGAGCCTGCGTGCCGCTCGAACAGGCCCCGTTGGTCGACGTGTTCGGTCCCCGCGCCCCGATGTACTCGGCGAACTGGGAATGCCCCATGGAGAGGACCCGGAACAGGAACCGCCGGTCGAAATGATACGTTTTCTCCTCGATCTCTTTTTTGAGTGCCGCAATGCGCCGGTCGAGCTCCCCCGATAGCGCCTCCCCGGCGCCGGAGCCCGCGCGCAGCGTTTCCAGTTCCGCGAGGCGGTTGCGCCGCTCGCGGTCCTGGTAGAAGTCGGCCATGATCTCCGCGTAGGAGTCGTAACCCGGGAACGCGGAAGTGAACAGGACTCCGGTGTCGTCCCGGATGTCGTCCGGCAACACCCAGCGGTCGGGCAGCTTGGTCCCCTTGGTGGTGGTCTTGTAGCGCATCACCAGGGGGATTCCGGCGTCGCGCAGCGCGTCGATACCGGCGCCTATGGCCAGCTTGGTCACGCGGTCGAGCGCCGCCAGCCGGTCCTCGGGGAATCCGAAATCGCGGACGATGTCGAACTCCTCCGAACGCGCCGCGAGCTTGATCACGTCCGCCGTGCTCTGGATGTATTCGAACCGGCCCTCGCCCCCTTCCGTCTTCAGGAGCCGGGTGATGTTCTTCTCCACCATCTGCCGCCGGAGCTCTTCCGGGACCGGACGGATGAACACGTCCCCCCGCAGCATGCGCCCCACGTTGTCGTCGCTGAAGACGCCGTCCACGCCCGGAAGGCCGAGGGCCGCACCGGTGATGCACAGGTCGACCGGCGGCGCCTGCCGTTTCCCTCCCCCGCCGTGGATCGCCATCCCGCGGTCCAGGAACTCCGCGAACAGCCGTCCCAGTTCGGTGATGCGGTCGGCCTCCGCCGCGGGTTGCGCGGCCGCCGCCGCGGGTTGTGCGGCCGCAGCCGCGGGTTGTGCGGCCGCAGCCGCGGGACGCGGCTCCGGCGCCATGGCCGGGGCCTCCGCGCGCAAGGGCGCCGCGGCCGCCGGCGCGGTCAGGACCGCGCTCTCCTCGCGGACGGCCTGACCGACCCCCAGCCCCGCGGCGTAGAGTCCGCACAGGGCCAGGTTCAGGGACGCCGCCTCGCCGATCCTCGGGTGGTTGGTGAAGAGCGAAACCACCCCTTCACGGTCGCCCAGGACATCCTCCACGAAACCGTACAGGATGCGCTTGGGCCCCATTTCCACGAAGACGCGGGCCCCGGCGTCATAGAGGGTGTTGAGCCCCTTGATGAACTGGACCGGGGAGGACACCTGCTTCCCCAGCAATCCGATCATCTCCGGGACCACCCCCGGCCCCATGGGGTAGAATTCGCCCGTCACGTTGGTGACGATGGGGGTGACCGGGGGCTGGATGTTCATCGTCCCCAGGATCCGCGACAGGCTCTCGCCCGCCGGGGCGACGATCCGGGTGTGGAAGGCGTGGCTCACCTGCAGTACGCGGGCGACGTAGCCCGCCTGCTTGAGCGCCTCCACCGCCTTTTCGACCCCGGTGGTGCTGCCCCCGATGACGGCCTCCTTGGTGCTGTTGATGTTGGCGATGACGACGTAGTCGTCGACCGTCCCGAGGATCTTCTGGATTTCGTCGATCGGGCCGAAGGCGGCCGCCATCAGGCCGTTGTCCTCCATGGCGCACTTGGTCATCTCGTTGCCGCGCGCGCTGACGGCCCGGAGCGCGTTTTCGAAGGTGATGGCCCCGGCCGCCACCAGCGCGCCGTACTCCCCGAGGCTGTGCCCCATGACCATGTCGGGAGCGATCCCGTAGGCGCCGATCAGCCGTGCCAGGGCCGTCTCCGCGGCCAGCACCGCCGGCTGGGTGATCGCCGTCTGCTTGAGGCCGTTTTCCGCCTCCCGCACCGCCGCCTCGTCCGATTCGTCGAGGTAGATGCAGCTCGTAAGGCTGCGGCCGAGCAGCGGCGTCATCGTGCGGTCGGCCTCCGCGAACACCTCCGTAACGATCGGCTCGGTTTCCCGGAGAGTCCGCAGCATGTTGACGTACTGGGACCCCTGCCCCGTGAACAGGAAAGCGACCTTGGGCGCCGGCCCTTTCCCGTAATAGATCCCCTTGGGCCGCAGCGCCTTCCATCGCGCGGGCTGGTTTTCCCCGAACGCCTTGAGCGCCCGCCCGAGCTTGTCGGCGAGCTCCGCGGCGTCGCCGTAATCGACCACCAGGCGGAAGGGGGCCCGCAGGTCGCGGTCCATCGGGGGCGCAGGCTCCGGCGCCCGCCCCGCGGCCGCCTCCCTGCACGCGCTCTCGGCGCGCCCCACGAGCGCCGCCTCCGATTGCGCCCCCAGGACCAGCGCCCCCCGCAGCGGCGTCTTCAGGCTGGTCCCCGCGCCCGGTTCCCCGTAATTGCCGGGGACCGCGACCCGGGGCTTCGCCTCGCCCGCGATCCGGCCCGGGACGTATTCCTCCAGGACCATGTGGAAGTTGGTTCCCCCGAAACCGAAGGCGCTGACGCCCGCGCGCCGCACCTGCCCCGGGGCCGCTTCCCACGCCCTGAGCGCGGTGTTGACCCGAAACGGGGCCCTGTCGAAATCGATGTGCGGGTTGGGGCGGTCGAAGTTCAGGCTGGGGGCGATCTGTTTTTCCTTCAAACAGAACACGGCCTTCAGGATACCGGCGGCGCCGGCCCCCCCCTTGAGGTGGCCGATGTTGGATTTGACCGAACCGAGGGCCAGGGCGCCGCGCGCCAGGCCGAATTCGTTCAGGATGTCCACCAGCGACTCCAGTTCGGCGGCATCCCCCACGCTCGTGCTGGTCCCGTGCCCCTCGATCAGGTCCCCGGGGACGGGCCGGAGACCCGCGCTATCCCAGGCGCGGCGCACGCACAGCTTCTGGCCGGCCGGGTTGGGAGCCGTGATCCCCTTCCCCTTTCCGTCGCTCGAGGCGCCCATGGAGCGCACCACGGCGTAAATCCGGTCGCCGTCGCGCTCGGCGTCGGCCAGCCGCTTCATGAGCAGCGTCACCCCCCCCTCGCCCATGACGAAGCCGTCGGCTCCTTCCGCGTACGGGCGCGACCCCGTGGCGGAGAGCGCTCCGATCTTGCAGAACTTCACGAAGGTGGAGGGGCTCATGTTGGCGTCGATGCCGCCGGTCAGCACGGCGTCGTAGTCGTGGTCGTTCAGCCCCGAGATCGCCGCCGTGATCGCCGCCATGGCGGAAGCGCAGGCGGCGTCGGCCACATAGTTCGGGCCCTTGAGATCGTAGAGCGCCGCGATGCGGCCCGCCAGGATGTTGGAGAGCTCTCCCGGCATGGTGTCTTCGGTGATCGGGGGCATTTTCCCGCCGACCCCCTCGTACATCTGCTCGAGGATCGACTTGCGCACCCCGGCCGGCAGGGAGGAAAAACCGGCCGAACGGGCCAGTTCCTCCGCGAATTCCGGGAAGAAGATCCGGGCGGCCGAATAGAGGTGGGTGTCCCCCCCCATGGCGTTGCCGTAAATGACGGCCGTGCGCTCCGTGTTCAGGGGGCGCGAGGGATACCCGTAATCGAGCAGCGCCTCCCGCGCGGTGACCACGCCCCATTTCTGGGTCAGGTCCATCGCCTGGCTGACGCGCGGCGGAATGGGGAGTTTCCATTTGAGCGGATCCCATTCCCACTCCCGGACCCACCCGCCGATCTTCGTATAGGTCTTGTCCGGGGCCTTCGGGTCCGCGTCGTAGTACAGGGCGGAGTCCCAGCGATCCTTCTCCACTTCCGTGATGCTGTAGACGCCGTCCCGGACATTTTGCCAGAACCTGGGCGCATTGGGCGCGTCGGGCAACACCGCCCCCACGCCGACAATGGCTACCGCCTTTTCCGCTGCAGATGCTTTCATTCTTCCAGAACCTCCAGACAATTCCCCAATTCCCGCCGCCGGGGCCCATGGCCTCCGGCCGGTCCGGGGGCGGCACCGCCGCCCCCCCGAAGATCCCCGGGGTTACCCCGGCTGCCGCTCGTACAGGATGTCGGCCGCGAGGTCCATATCCGGCAGCAACCCCGCCTGCGCCCGGTAAATCTGCGGAATCAGGATCTGTTTTTCAAGCTGGACCGATTCCGCCTCGGGGATCAGCGACCCGATCCACCGCATCCCTTCGCCCGCCAGCTTCATCGCCGCGTCGCGCGCGAAGATGCGGCCGAAGGCGGCCAGGGCATCGGCGTTGAAGCGGCCATGGGCCTTTTCGCTCAGGGTTCCGTCCGCCGCCCGCACCGCCCGGCGGGCGAGACTGGCGGCCCCTTCCACCCAGGCGATGATTTCGCCCAGCCGGAAGAGCACGTGCTGGTGGCGCGTCAGCCGCTGTTTGCGGGCCACCTCGAGCAGCTCCGCCAGCGCGTGCAGGCAGAGGGCGGCGGTCCCCGCGCCCACCTGCCCCTGCCTGCCGTGCAGCTGTTCCATCTCGAGCGCCATGTCGTGGTAGAAACGGCCGTGCGTCTTCAGATGCGACTGCCAGCGGTCGCGGCAGATGGTCATTTCCATGATCTCGCTGGTGCCCTCGTAGATCCTCGTGATCCGTGCGTCCCGCTTGTACTTCTCCACCATGTATTCGCGCGTGTAGCCGTATCCCCCGAGCGCCTGGATGGCCGCGTCGGCCGCCAGGTTCCCCGCCTCGGTGGCCAGGTATTTGGCGATCGCCCCCTCGGTGTTCAGGTTGCTGTCCTCGGTGTCGATCCGTTCGGCCGTCTCCTCGATGTAGGCGCGGGCGGCCTCGAGCATCACGGCGTGGGGGACGATGAGCTTGTGGGTATACCCCTGCTTCTCGGACAGGGGCGCCCCCCCCTGGATCCGGCCGACCGAATAGGGAATGGCGCGGTCCAGCGCGGCCCAGCCGGCGCCGAGCCCGAAGGCGGCGACCATCAGCCGGGTGTAGCCGAACACCAGCTGCGCCTGGATGAGCCCCTGCCCCTCCACGCCGCCGACGAGGCGGTCGGCGTCGACGTAGACGTCCTCCAGGGAAACCGTGGCCGTGTTGCTGGCGCGGATCCCGTGCTTGTCCTCCGGCTTGCCGTGCCCCAGCCCCGGGGTGTCCTTCTCCACGATGAACCAGCTGGCCCCCCCCGGCGCCCTGGCCAGGACGGAATAGAGATCGGCGTACCCCCCGTTGCTGATCCACTGTTTGTTCCCGGTGATCCGGTACCCCTTGACGGTCCCGTCCTCCACCACCGGCTCCGCCACCGTCCTCAGGGCGGCCAGGTCGCTCCCGGCTTCCGGTTCGGTCGCGCCGTAGGCCATCAGCAGGCCCTCCAGCGCGATGCGCGTCATCCAGCGTTTCTTCTGCTCGTGGGTCCCGCCGAAGATGATCGGGTCGCTGCCCAGGAAGGTCGCCAGCACCCCGGTGGCCAGCCCCAGGTCGACGCGCGCCAGTTCCTCGCACACCCGGTAGACATCGAAGGCGCCCCCCCCCATCCCCTCGAACTCCTCGGGGATGAACAGGAGCTGGATTCCCAGCTCGGCGCCGCACATGTCCCTCACGATGTCGATCGGGAACTCCTCGGTGGCGTCCAGTTCCAGGATCTTCTTCTCCGGCAGGCGCGCGGCGGTGAAATCCCTCAGCGCTTCCAGCGTCATGTCCAGCGTCTCTCTGTCCAGTCCTTTGCTCATAGTTCAGGAGGCCTCAAATGATCAATGGTTAGGGTTGAGATAAGTATCTAAGCGGTCCGGTCATGTCAAGCCCATTACCTCCCCGCGCCCGGGCCTCACGCCCTCAACAGGAGCGCGCCCCAGTTCATTCCCGCACCGAACGCCACCATGAGGACCAGGTCCCCGGGCCGGATCCGGCCGGAGCGCGCGGCTTCGTCCCACAAGAGCGGGATCGTCGCCGCCGTCGTGTTCCCGTACCTCTGAATGTTGTGGAGGACCTTCCCGTCGGGAAGGCCCAGCATCTTCTGAACCCGTTCGTTGATGCGCAGGTTCGCCTGGTGCATCAGCACCAGGGAGACGTCATCGGTCGTCAGCCGGTTCCGCTCCAGGACCTCCCCGGCCACCCTCGTCATGGAGTTGGCCGCGTTGCGGAAAACATAGGTCCCCTTCATCACCGGGATATGCTCGCCGCGGGCGATCTGCCCGGCGTCGACGTAGGGGCGGTGCCGGAAACCGGCGCCGGGGACGTAGATCCGGTCGAAATCCGTCCCGTCGGTGTAGAGGACCGAGTCGATGACGCCCCGGTCCCCGCCCTCCCCGGCCTGGATCACCACCGCGGCGCCCGCGTCCCCGAACAGCACCGTAACATTGCGGAAGCGCGTGTTCCAGGCATATTCCTCGGGGGTCGGGGGAGTCTCCGTCAGCCCGTAGAGGTAACGGTAGTTTTCCGGCGTCCAGGGCATGAACCCGGTGTGGGTCTCCGCGCCCACCAGGAGAACGGTCTTTGCCATGCCGGAGCGGATATGCGCATCGGCCAGCTGCATCCCGTAGAGAAACCCGGCACACTGCTGGCGGATGTCAAAGCAGGGCACCGGGGGAATCCCCAGCTTGGACTGAAGCATCCCCCCGCAGCCCGGAAAAAAATGATCGGGCGTCATCGTGGCGAAGATGACGAGGTCGAGGTCTTCGGGGCCGACTCCGGAGTTCTCGAGCGCCTGCCGGGCCGCGGCGGCCCCCAGGTCCGAAGTGGCCGTTCCCTCGTCCACATAGTACCGGGTCTCGACCCCGCTCCGGTCCCGGATCCAATCGTCGCCGGCATCCATTATCCGGGACAGCATGTCGTTCGTCACCCTGTTGGGGGGGATCGAGACGCCGCTCCCGGCAATGACCGATCGCACCATAAAGCGTTCCTCTCCAAAAATATAAACGCTGATTGTAGCATGAGTGCGGGCCGGAGTCTTAAAGTCTTTGCGCCCCGCCCTCCCTTTCCTTTTTCCCCCTTCCCGCCGCCGCGGGGAACGGCCCTCCGATCTCCCAATCCCATTGCAAAAACGGTATTGGAAACGGTAAGTTAGGCCCATGACCCCAACACCCGTATTGGACCGGGCCGTCAAGAGGGCCGGCGCTGTGGCGGCCCTGATGTTTCTGGCGCTGCTGCGCGCACCCCTCGGGGCGGCGCCCCCGTCCGGGCAGTACCTTCCGCTTCTGGTCAAGGCGGCGGCCGTGAAAGCCCTGTCGCCCGCGGAGGCGGCCCGCGGGTACCCGGTCCGGCTTCGGGGCCTGGTGCGGTACCATAACCCGGAACTGGGGGTGCTGAATCTCCAGGATCCTTCAGGCGGCGTTTTCATCGAGCTGAAAGACCCGGCCCCGGCGCCCGAACCGGGGGACTGGATCGAAATCGAGGGGCACAGCGCGCCCGGGACATACCCCGCCCTCGTCCGGTGGACCCGGATCGAGGCCGCCCCCCCCGAACCGCTTCCGCCGGCCAGGAGGCTTTCCCTCTCCCTCCTCGACCCGGCAGTGGATGCGGGGGAGTGGATGGAGCTGGAAGGGATCGTTCACAACGCCTACCAGGAGGGGACCTACACCATCCTGGAGGTCTACGAGGGAAAGCAGAAGGCCTTCCTGCGGCTCCGGGATTCCGCCCGGAACGCGGCCGTGCAGCTGGTCGACTCCATCATCAGGGTCCAGGGGGTCCTGGCCGTCAACACCGACTCGGCCGGCCGGCCGGTCCGGCTGGAGCTCTGGGTCCCGGAGCAGGACAACGTCCAGGTGCTCGCCCCGCCCCCCATGAATGCCCAGGAAATCCCGGTGACGGCGGTCGGGGATATCGAAAAGGCATGGGCCGAAGGCCCGCCGCTGCACCGCATCCGGATCCAGGGGACCGTCATGCCCGGGCAGACCGAGAGCGGGTTGCTCGTCAGGGACAAGACCGGGACGCTGCCGGCCCAGCCGCTGTTCACCCGGCCGATCTCCCCCGGGGACGAAGTGGAGCTGGTCGGGTTCGCGGACCCCGCAAGCCCCACGCCCAGGATCATCAACGCGGTCTTTCTCAGGATCGGTGCCGCGGCGATCGAAAGCGCCGAGGAAGAGGGTCTCCCCCTGCTGACCCGGATCTCCCGGATCCGGTCGCTTTCGGGGGCGGAGGCGGCCCGGGGTTATCCGGTCAGGATCAGGGGGGTGATCACCTACCACAACCCCCAGCTTTCGATGACGTTTTTGCAGAGCGGCCCGGACGCCATCTACCTGAACTCGCTCGATCCCGCCCTCGAGCTGGAAGAGAAAACCGAATACGAGGTCCGCGGCTTCAGCGCTCCCGGGGATTTCGCCCCCATCGTCACCAAGCCCGAATTCCGCACCCTGGGACCGGCCCCCTTCCCGCCGCCCATCGACATCACCCTGGACCAGCTCTCCACCGGTCGCCACGACTGCCGCCGGGTCCGGGTCGGAGGGGTGATCCGCGCCGTCCACCAGGTCGGCAACCGCTGGCGCCTCGAGCTGTTCGGGGAAGGGAAAACGATCGAGCTCTGGCTCTCGAGCCCGGTGACGGCCAAGGAGACCGCGGCGCTGCTCGATTCCGAGATCCGGGCGACGGGCGTCTGCTCGATTCAGGTCGGCCGCTGGGGCAACATCAGCGGCTTCCGCCTGAACGTCCCCTCGATCGCCGACATCCGGGTCGAAGGGCGGCCCGCCTTCGATCCCTTTTCGGCCCCCCTGTCCGCCATCGGGAATATCTTCCGCACTCCCGGGGGAGCGCCCCACCGGGTCCGGATCGAGGGCGTTCTGCTGCACCAGCAGCCCGGGGCCCTCTACATCCGCGACCGCTCGGGCGCCCTCGCCATCCCGATCCGGCAGCCCCTGCCGGTGAACCCCAGCGACATCCTGAGCGTGAGCGGCTATCCGGCCCCGGGCGAATTCGCCCCCACCCTGGAGCACCCCCTCGTCAAAAGGGTGGGATCGGGTCCCGCCCCCATCCCCAGGACCCTGTCGGGGGTGCGGGAACTCCCGGCCGCCATCCACGGCGATCTCGTGCGCCTCCGGGGACGGCTGGTGGACCAGTGGCACGGGATCGAGGGGCACACCTACATCCTCCAGGACCTGGCGCAAAACCCGATGGCTTTCGAGGCCTTTCTGCATGGCGGCCCGGGCGCCGTCACCCCCCCCGCCCTGCGCAACGGCAGCGAACTGGAACTGACCGGGATCTCGCTCCTGACCGCGGGGGGGGGCGATCAGCACGCCGTTCGCTTCCTCCTGCGCACCCCCGAAGACATCCGGGTGCTGAAGAATGCGCCCTGGTGGAACATGCGCCACACCCTGTGGGCCATCGGCCTCCTGCTTCTGGTGATCCTGCTGGCGCTCGGGTGGGCCGGGCTGCTCAAGGCACGGGTCCACCGCCAGACCCGCATCATCCGGCAGCGGCTGGAAATCGAGGCCGCGCTGGAGCGCCGTTACCGCGAACTTTTCGAAGGTTCGAACGACATCGTCTTTTCCTGCGAAGCCACCGGCCGGCTCCGCTCGGTCAACCCCGCCGCCACCCGCATCCTGGGGTACCCCGCCGAGGAGCTGCTCGCGATGAAGCCTCTCGAACTGGTGGCCCCGCAATCACGCGCCGAAGTCCTGGAATGGATCGAAAAGAAGACCGGGGGGGAGGAGTGCGGCGCCCTGGAGTGCGAGTTGCGGTCGCGTGAAGGACATCCGGTCATGGTGGAAGTCAACGGCGAGATCCTCTCCTCCGGCGGCGTCCCCGCCGGAGGTCACGGAATCGCCAGGGACATCACCGGACGCAAGGAGGCGGAAAAAGCCCTGCGCCGGAGCGAGGAGAAACTCCGGCAGGCCCAGAAGATCGAGGCCGTCGGAAACCTCGCCGGGGGGATCGCCCACGACTTCAACAACATCCTCTCCGCGATCCTGGGCTACGCCGAACTGTCGGAACCCGATCTCCCCCCGGGACACCCGGTAAGCGAGAACCTGGGCCAGATCTCCCGGGCGGCCCGGCGCGCGCGCGATGTCGTCAACCAGATCCTGGCCTTCAGCCGCAGACTCGAACAGCCGCGCCGCCCCACCCACCTGAAACCGGTTCTCGAGGAGGCGCTCGACCTGCTGCGCGCCACGTTGCCCGCCACCATCGAGATCACGACCGATATCGCGCCCGACTGCCCGCCGGTGCTGGCCGACTCCACCCAGATGCACCAGGTCGTGGTCAACCTGGCCACCAACGCCGCGCATGCCCTCAAGGACACGGGAGGGAAAATGCACCTGGCCCTCAAACCGGTACGGTGCCCGGCGGAGGGTCTCCCGGACCTGCCTCCCGGCGACTATGTCTGCCTGAGCGTCTGCGACACGGGCCCGGGGATCGACTCCGCGATCCAGAAGCGGATTTTCGACCCTTACTTCACCACGAAACCCGCCGGGGAGGGGAACGGCCTCGGCCTGGCGGTGGTTCACGGTATTGTGCAGGCTCACGGGGGGCGCGTACACCTCGACAGTGCGCAGGGGAAAGGGACCTGTTTCCACATCTGCCTCCCCCGCTCCGCCGACCTGCCGGCCGACGACGGCCCCCCCGCCCCGGCCCCCGCGGGGGGAAGCGGCCGCATCCTGTTCGTGGACGACGAGGAAACCCTCGTGAAGCTCGGCAGGAGGTTCCTGGAAAAACTGGGTTACGAGGTTACGGGGGAAACCAGCAGCCGGCGGGCCCTGGAGCTGTTCAGCCGGGATCCCGGCCGGTTCGACCTGATCGTCACGGACCAGACCATGCCGCAGCTGACCGGGATGTCCCTGGCGGAGTCGGTGTGGCGCCTCCGGCCCGGCCTCCCCATCGTCATCTCCACCGGCTACAGCGAGCAGATCAACCCCGAGAGGAGTTCCGCGCTGGGCTTCAGCGCGCTGCTTCCCAAGCCCTACAGCCTCCCCGAGCTGTCGCGGGCGGTGGAGCACTGCATGGAGAAGGGGGATGCGGGTCAGAACACGGGATAGGAACCGAGCACCTTGAGGTAGGGTGCGAGTTCCCTCAGGTGCCGGAGCGCGTGCGCACACTCGCGGCTCCGGACGTCGATCCGCAGGTCGAGGTAAAACAGGTATTCCCAGGGGAGACCGCGGATCGGGCGCGATTCGATTTTGCTGAGATCGATATTGCGCAGGGCGAATACCGACAGCGCCCTGAAGAGAATTCCCGGCTCGTTGCGGAGCCCGAACACGATGCTGGTCTTCTCGCCTCCCCGGGGGTACCGTTTCCGGGGCGCCAGCGCGAGGAACCGGGTGTAATTTTCCGGATCGTCCTCGATCCCCCGCAACAGCACCTGCATTCCATAGATGCGGGCGGCATCCTCCGAGGCGATCGCGGCGGCGTCGCGCATCCCCCGGTCCCTGATGAACCGGACGCTTCCGGCCGTGTCGTAGGAGGTGTTCCTCTCCACCCCCCGCAGCCGGCCGAGCAGCCGGGTGCACTGGTCCAGGGCGGCCGGGTGCGAATAGATCCGGCGGATCCGCCCGATCGGGACGCCCGGGTGCACGATCAGGCTGTGCTCGACGCGGAGCGAAGTCTCGGCGATGACCTCCAGGGAATGCCGGGCCAGCAGATCGTAGTTTTTGTGAATGCTTCCGGCCAGCGTGTTTTCGATGGGGACCAGGGCCAGGTCCGCCTTCTTCTTCCGGACCGCCCCGAAAGCCTCGTCGAAGGAGGCGCAATGCACCGGATCGATCCGGGGTCCGAACAGGCGGCAGGCCGCCCGGTGCGAGAAGGACCCGAGTTCCCCCTGCACGGCCACCCGCGTTCCCGCGGCCACCCGGAGTCCCGGCCCCGGTGTCCTTCGGCGGGTGCCCCCCGCGGCTTCAGGCTTCGGCCCGGCCATTCTGGGCTTCCAGGGCCAGCTGGTAGTGAATCGATTTGTTCACCGCGTCGACGTAGGCGCGGGTGCTGGCGTCGACGATGTCCAGACTGGCCGCCTTCCCGATGAACGAAGCCTTGCCGAAATCGACCTTCATGAACACCTCCCCGACGGCATCCCGCCCCCCGGTGACGCTGCGGACGGTGAATTCGACCACCTTCCCCTCGATGCCGGTGATGCGGTTCACCGCCTTGACCACCGCGTCCACGGGGCCGTCCCCGGTGGCGGAGTCCTGCATGAGCACCCCCTCCTTCTCCAGGATCAGGGTCGTGGTGGCGACCACCTGGTTCCCGGCGATGGACTGGACGTTCTTGACCTTGTATACCGAGGGGACGATGCGCAGCGCGTCGCGGACGGTCACGATCAGGTCCTCGTCGAAGACCTCCTTTTTCTTGTCCGCCACCTTCATGAGGAGCACGTAGGCCTTTTCCAGCTCGGCCTCGCTCAGGTGGAATCCCAGTTCCGCGTACTTCTTTTTCAGGGCATGGCGGCCCGAATGCTTGCCCAGGACCAGCTTGCTTTCCTTGATCCCCACATCCTCCGGCCGCATGATCTCGTAGGTGAGCTTTTCCTTGAGCATGCCGTCCTGGTGAATCCCCGCCTCGTGCCGGAACGCGTTCCGCCCCACGATGGCCTTGTTGGGCTGCACGATCATACCGGTCAGGTTCGTCACCATGCTGCTCGAGGAAAAAATCTCCCGGGAATCGACCCCGCTTTCGATGCCGAAGAGGTCGCGGCGGGTCTTGAGCGCCATGACGATCTCCTCGAGGGAGGCGTTCCCCGCGCGCTCGCCGATCCCGTTGACGGTGCATTCGACCTGCCGCACCCCGTTCTGGATCGCGGTGAGCGAGTTGGCGACCGCCAGGCCCAGGTCGTTGTGGCAGTGGACCGACAGGATCGCCTTCCCGATATTGGGGACGTGGGCGTTCAGATAGCGGATCCTCTCGGCATATTCGGTGGGAATGGTGTACCCCACGGTGTCGGGGATATTCACCACGTCCGCCCCGGCGGCGATCACCGCCTCCACGACTTCGGCCAGGTAGGACAGATCCGACCGGGTGGCGTCCTCCGCGGAAAACTCCACCTCGGGGCAGAGGGAGCGGGCGTAGGCCACCGCCTCCCGGGCGCTTTGGAGCACCTGCTCCCTGCTTTTATTCAACTTATACTTCAGGTGTATATCGGATGTTGCGATGAATACGTGAATTCTTGGCTTTGCCGCCGCCTTGACCGCCTCCCAGCAGCGGTCGATGTCCCCCTGGTTGCAGCGGGCCAGGCCGGCAATGGTGATGGAGCGGATCTTTTCCGAAATCCGCCGCACGGACTCGAAGTCCCCCTCGGACGAGACCGGGAAACCGGCTTCAATGACATCCACACGCATCCGTTCCAGTTGCTCGGCCAGCATCAGCTTTTCCCTGATGGTCATGCTGGCCCCGGGAGACTGCTCGCCGTCCCTTAACGTGGTATCGAAAATGAGCACTCGATCTGTCATTGCTGGATCCTTTCACCGGTTTCCTGGACCCGGTTCTGCCGCCGGACTTGCGGGCGGACATCGGGTTAAGGCCTGGGGAGATTAAGGCGCTCTTTAAGGCGGAGGATTCGGAGGTGGAATATGGCGTCACACCGTTCCGGCTGGTAAAGCCTCATAATAGTCCATCCCGTCGACCCTGCATGCGGTCTTACGGTATCTTAGACCGGCAAAGACGATTGTCAAGACAATTTGCGCGTCCCCGGCGCGGCTCAGGAGATATAGCTCGCGTTGATATTGACGTACTCGTGGCTGAGGTCGCAGGTCCAGACGCGGGCGCTCGCCTTCCCCTCCCCGAGGTCGACCTCGATCCGGAGGTCGTGCTCCTTCATCGCTTCCTCGGCCCGGCTCCGGGTCGAAGCGACGGGGGCGCCGCCTCGGAAGATCGGAATCCCGTTGAGGCCGAGCACGACCTCGTCGGGGTCGAAGGAGACCCCGCTGTACCCGACCGCGGCCAGGATGCGGCCCCAGTTCAGCTCCTGGCCGTAGAGCGCGGTCTTGACCAGGGGCGAATGCGCGATGGTCTTGGCCACCCTGCGCGCCGATTCGAAATCGGCCGCCCCCTTGACGGTGATCTCCACGAACTTGGTCGCCCCCTCCCCGTCCCGGGCGATGCGCCGGGCCAGTTCCTCGCAGACCGCGAGGAGTCCCTTCTCGAAAAAGGACACGGCCCGGCTGTCCGCCAGAGAGGCCTCCGAGGCCCCGTTGGCCATGACCAGCACGGTGTCGTTCGTCGAGGTGTCCCCGTCCACGGTGAGGCAGTTGAAGGTGCGGTCCGCGGCCCGGCGCAGGCAGCGGCCGAGTTCGCGCGGCGGGATGCGCAGGTCGGTGGTGAGGACGGCGATCATGGTGGCCATGTTGGGATGAATCATGCCGGAACCCTTGGCCATCCCCCCTATGCGCACCGTCTTCCCCCCGATGCGGCCTTCGACCGCGAAGGTCTTCTCCACGGTGTCGGTCGTCAGGATCGCCCGCGCGGCCGCGCTCCCCCCCATGGAATTCAGGGCCGACACCGCCCCGGCTATTCCCTTCAACATCTTCGGCATGGGAAGGAAGGCGCCGATCACCCCCGTGCTGGCGACCAGCACTTCCGCGGGCTCCAGGTTCAGGTGCGACGCCAGGCTGCGGGCGCTGAGGCGGGCGTCCTTCATCCCCCTCTCCCCGGTGCAGGCGTTGGCGCACCCCGAATTGATCAGCACCGCCCGGACCCGTCCGCGGGAAACCTTCAGATGCTCCCGTGAGAGCAGGACGGGGGCCGCCTGGACCCGGTTCAGGGTGAATACCCCGGCGGCCGAAGTCGGCCGGGAGGAGAACACCACGGCCAGATCGGGCCCCTTGTCCTTGATCCCGGCCGACACCCCCGAAGCCAGGTACCCCTGGGGCGCCGTCAGCCCCCCCTCGATTTCATGCCAGCCCGCGGCCGGATTCCCGTTGCCTGTTTTCGATCTTTTTCCTGTCATAGCCGCACGACCATCGCGATGTCATCGCATTGATTGAATTTGGGACAATGAAAACACTCGTTGCAGATCCTTTCGGCCATCGGCTCCCCCGTCAGGACGGTCGTGGCTGTTCCTCTTCGATCCCCCCGAGCACCCCGTCGAGCGTCTCGAGGAACAGGTCGCACTCCTTACGGGTTATGACGAAGGGGGGAAGCAGACGGAGCACGGTTTCGTGCGCGGCGTTGGCGATGACGCCCTTCTCGAGCAGCCGGTCGACCGTCTCCCTGGCCGAGGCGCCGAGTTCGACCCCGATCATCAGCCCCAGGGCCCGGATCTCCCCCATCAGCGGATGCCTGCGCGCAAGGGACCGGAGCCCCTCGGCGAGGTAGTCCCCCATCTCCCGGACATTCCGGATCAACCCTTCCTCCTCGATGACGGCCAGGACCTCGAGCGCCACCCGGCACGCCAGCGGACCGCCGCCGAAGGTTGTGCCGTGATCGCCCGGTCCGAGGCTGCCGGCGACGCGCCCGTTGCCGAGGACGGCCCCGAGCGGGTACCCCGCCGCCAGCGATTTGGCCACCGTGACCACGTCCGGCCGGATGCCGTAATGCTCGAACCCGAAAAATTTTCCGGTCCGCCCCATCCCGCACTGGATCTCATCCGCGACCAGCAGGGCGTCGTGGCGGTCGCACAGTTCCCGGGCCGCCTGCATGAAATCGGCCGGCATGGGAAAGACTCCCCCCTCCCCCTGGACCGGCTCGACGACCAGGGCGCAGACCCGGTCGCAGAACGCGCCGGCGAGCGCGTCCGGGGTGAGAGCCTCGACAACGCCGATGTCGGGGATCAGCGGACGGAAAGGGGCCTGGTATTTCTCCTGGGTGGTGATGCTGAGCGCCCCCAGGGTCCTCCCGTGAAAGGAATTGCGGAGGGTGAGGATGCGCGATTTGTCCCCCTTGCCCCGGGCGCTCCCGTAGGCGCGCGCGATCTTGAGGGCCGCCTCCATCGCCTCGGCGCCGCTGTTGGTGAAGAACACCCGCTCCATCCCCGCGAGCGCGGCCAGTTTCCGCGCCAGCAGTCCCTGGAAGGGGTTGTAGAAAAGGTTGGAGCAGTGGATCAGGCGCCCCCCCTGGTCACGGAGCGCCCCGACGATGCGGGGATGGTTGTACCCCAGCGAATTCACCGAAATCCCGGCCAGGAAATCGAGGTAACGCCGCCCCGCGAGGTCCCGGACGTAGGCCCCCTCGCCGTGCGCGCAGTAAAGATTCGAGCGCTTGTAGGTGGAAAAGAGCCAGGTCTCCTCCAGGGCCCGGATCTCCTCCGGGCCGAGATCGTAATCGTTATGCGTTTCCATGAATCTTCGTCCCTTCCTTCAGAGTCCCCTCCGCGAATCTGGTGAGAATGTCCGGGCTGGCTCCCGGCAGGATATGGACGCTCTCCACCCCGGCCCCGAGCGCCTCCAGGCAGGAGGAGGTCTTCGGCAGCATCCCGCCCGTGAGAACCCCGCGCCTGCGCAGTTCGAGGATCTCCCCCTTCCCGAGCCGCGGAATCACTTCGCCGCGCCCGTCCCTGACCCCCTCGACATCGGTCAGGTAAACCAGCGTCCGGCACCCCGTGCCCGCGGCGCACGCCGAGGCCATCTGGTCGGCGTTGACGTTGTAGAGGCCGGCCCCGGGGCCGAAGGCTATGCTGGAAACCACCGGGACATAGCCCGCACCCAGCAGCAGGTCGAAAAGCGGGGCGTTCACCCGGGTGGCCCGGCCCACGAACCCGATCCCGTCGGGGTACCCGGGAGTCCCCTCGACCCGCTCGCAGCGGACGGCCGATCCGTCGGCGCCGCAGAGCCCCAGGGCGCCGACCCCCAGGGCATTCATTTCAGCGACGATCCGCTTGTTGACCTCGCCCGATAGCACCATGACGGCGACCTCGAGGGTGGCGGCATCGGTGACGCGCAGCCCCTCGATGAAGTTCGACTCCATTCCGAGCTGTCCGAGCCGGCGGTTGAGGCTCTTCCCCCCGCCGTGCACGAGCAGGATTTCATGGCCCCCCTTGGCGAGCGCCGCAACCTGCCGGAGCAGGCGGCCCCGGATGGCGGCATCCTCGAGGATGCTTCCTCCGAGCTTGATGGCGATTCTCATCGATCCCTCCCTGAACGCGGATCAGGACGTCATTGCCCGGATCCTTTCGAGCACCGCCCGGCCGTGCCGGCTGCCGCCCAGAAGGACGAAGACGGTGTCGTCGCCGGCCACGGTGCCCAGCACCTCGGGCCACCGGGCCGCGTCGAGCACGACCCCGACCGAATGCGCGTTTCCGGGCGACGTCCGGATCACCAGCATATTGCCGCTGACGGCCGTGTGCACCACGAACTGGCCCACGGCCCTCCGCAGCGCCTCCCCCGTCGGGAGAGCGGAAGATTCCCCTTCGACGCGGTAACAGCCGCGGATCTTCACCAGGCCGAGTTCGCGGATGTCGCGCGACAGCGTGGACTGGGTGACCGCCACCCCCTCCTCCCGCAGCCGCAGCGACAGCTCCCCCTGGCTTTCGATCCGGTTGCCGCGCACGATGTCGAGCAGTTTCGAGTGCCTGACCCGCTTGGATGCCATGTCGCCCCCGGTCGATAATTATGCAGGTCATGAATTATTTATTCAACCCAAAAGCGGTCACGGATCGGACTTGGGCCGTCGCCCCGGCCCGTGATACCCTGTCGGCCTATGGACGCGACCCTGCCCTCCCCCCTCCGCGCCGCCGCCGCCGGCCCCTACGGCCTGGCGGTCCGGCTGCGCAACCATGCCTACTCCCGGGGATGGGTGCCGCTGAAACACCTCCCCGGCCCCGTCATCAGCGTCGGCAATCTCACCCTGGGGGGGTCGGGCAAGACCCCCCTGGTCGCCTTCCTGGTCCAGGCGCTGCTCGAGCGCGGGCGCCGTCCGGCCGTCCTCACCCGAGGGTACGGGAGGCGCGGCCCGCGCGACCCGCGCATCCTCCCCCCGGGGGTGACCCCCGTCCGCCCCGAGATCGAGATCGGGGACGAGGCCGCGCTCCTCAGGCGCCGTTTCCCCCGGATCTGGATGGGGATATCGGCCGACCGGCACGCGGCCGGGAGCGCCATCGCCGCCGAGGCGCCCGACTCCGTTTTCGTCCTGGACGACGGGTTCCAGCACCGTCGCCTGCACCGTGACCTGGACATCCTCGTCGTCGACCCGACCCGCCCCCTGGCGGAAAACCGGCTCTTCCCGCTCGGGACGCTGCGCGAACCTTTCGCCGGGCTGCAGCGCGCCCACCTCGTGGTGGTCAACGCCCCCCCGCACTCACCCGGGGCTGTCCGGGCCCTCGCCGCCGTCCGCTCGGTGGCGGGGGACATGCCCGTCTTTCACTGCATCCAGCGCATCGGTTCGCTGGTCCCCTACCCCGAATGGAGGACCGGGAGCGCGTCGCCCCCCCCGGCCTTCCGCGCGGCGTTTCTCGCGGCCGCCCTGGGCAATCCCGGGCGCTTTCGAGACGACGTCGAGCGGCTCGGCGTCCAGGTGAGGGGCTCCGCCTTCTTCCGCGACCACCATCGCCTGGGCCCCCGGGACTGGGCCCGCTGCCTGGCCGGGGCGCGCCGCGGCGCGGCCGACGTCGTCATCGTCACGGAAAAGGATGCCGTCAAGATTTCGGCCCCCCCCGATTTCCCCCTCCTCGTCGCCTGCCAGGCCGTGGAGTTCCCCGAGGAGGGCGCTTTCCTCGGGGCGGTTGTCCGCGCCCTGGCGCGCGCATGACCAAATTGTCTTTTGCCCCGTTCTCTGCTACATTCCTCGAACGGAAATGCGCGAACAGCTGCTGGAAATATTGGAACGATTCCCGGGCAGGAGGATGGTGGTCGTAGGCGACCCGATCGCCGACGAGTTTCTTTACGGCCGCATCGCCCGCGTATCGCGCGAGGCGCCCGTGCTGGTTCTCGATTACGGGGATCTCGTCCGGGTGCCGGGCGGGGCCGCCAACGCGGCTCACAACCTGCTCGAACTGGGTGGCGCCGTCGCCGTCGCCGGGTTTGCGGGCCGCGACGAAGCGGGGGACGGGCTCGAAGCCCTGCTCCGCGGCAAGGGGGCCGACACCCGGGCGCTCGTCCGGCTCCGCTCCTGCTCGACACCGGTCAAGACCCGCATCCTCGCCGGCGCCCACCACTCCGCGGGACAACAGGTGGTCCGCATCGACCGTGCGCCGGCGGGATCCCCTTCCCCCTCCTCGCTCTGGCCCCGGCTGCGTGGCCCCCTCCGCTTCGCCGACGGCATCATCGTCAGCGACTACGGGTACGGGTCGGTCGACGAGGCCCTGTTCGAGCGGCTGCGCGGGGCCGCCCTCGAACGCGGGATCCCCATCGTGGTCGATTCCCGCTTCCGCATGACGCGGTTCCACGGGGCCACCGCGATCACCCCCAACATCACCGAACTGGAAGCGGCCGCGGGCGTCGCCATCGACGGGGACGCCCGCCTGCTCGGCACTACCGCCCGCGCGGCGCTGAGGCGCCAGAAGCTCGACTCCCTGCTGGTCACCCAGGGGCGTTTCGGCATGACGCTTTTCCGGAAAAGGCGCCCCCCCCTTCATATCCCGGTTTACGGCACCGACGAGGTGGCCGACGTCACCGGCGCGGGGGACACCGTCATCGCCGTCTACACCCTGGCCCTCGCCTGCGGCGCCCGGCCCGAGGATGCCGCCCGGCTGGCGAACTACGCCGGGGGCATCGTCGTCATGAAGCGGGGCACGGCCACCACCACGCGCGCGGAACTGCGCGCCGCCGTCGAGGCGGACGCATGAATCCCGGCCCGGAACCCGGCGGCAAGATCAAGGCGGCGCCGGAACTGGCCGGGATCGTCTCGCGCCTGCGCGCGGAGGGACGCAGGTCGGTTTTCGCCAACGGCTGTTTCGACCTGCTGCACGCCGGACACGTCCGCTACCTCGCCGCCGCCCGGGCGCTCGGGGACGCCCTGATCGTGGGGATCAACAGCGACGCCTCCGTCAGAAAGCTCAAGGGGGAGGGACGCCCGCTGCAGCCGGAAAGCGAGCGCGCCGAGATCCTGGCCGCGCTCGCCTGTGTCGACTACGTCGTCGTCTTCGACACCCCCACGGTGGACCCCCTCCTCCGCGAGCTCCGGCCCGACATTCACGCCAAGGGGACCGACTACACCGAAGAAAGCGTCCCCGAGCGGGAAACCGTCCTGTCCTACGGCGGGCGCGTGGCGATCGCGGGGGACCCCAAGAGCCATGCGACCCGCGACCTGATCGCCGTCATCCTGTCCCGGTTCCGCCGATGAGCCAGGGGCCGCGGATCCTGATTCTCCGGTTGAGTTCGCTGGGAGACATCCTGCACACCCTGCCCGCCTTCGCGAGCCTGCGCGCCGCTTTTCCCCGCGCCAGGATCGACTGGCTGGCGGCGGAAAAATGCCGCTCGCTGGCCGCCGCCATCCGCGGCGTCGACCGGGTCCACGTCCTGGACGCCCGCGCCCTGGCCCGTTTCCCCCCCGACCGGGCGGCATGGAAGCGGCTGCGCGGCCTGATCCGCGAGCTCCGCGCGGCGCGCTACGACCTGGCCATAGACTTCCAGGGGCTCCTGAAGTCCGCGTTCCTGGGGCTCCTCTCGGGGGCGCACACGCGCATCGGCTTTTCCCGCCCGCTCGCGCGCGAATGGCCCGCCCACCTCCTGTACCACCGCACGCTCCCGAGACCGCCCTCGCCGGTCCATGTTTCCGAGCTGAACCGGCTCCTGGCCGGCCTTGCGGGGGCCGACCCGGGCCTCCGGGCCCCCTTCGAACTGGAGGTTTCCGAAGCGGACGGCGCGCGCGTCGACCGGCTTCTCGCCCCCATCGGGGATTTCGTCGTGTTGAACCCCGGCGGGGGGTGGGGCACCAAGCGATGGAGCCCCGAAAGGTTCGGCCTGCTGGCCGCGCGCATCCAGAGCGAGCTGGGGCTGGAGACGGCCGTGACGACGGGCCCGGGGGAGGAGGGGCTCTACCGGGCGATCGCGGCCGTCCACCCGTCGGCGCACCACCTCCCCCTTTCTTTCATCGAGATGATCCCCCTGCTCCGAAAGGCGCGTCTCATGGTGAGCGGCGATACCGGGCCGTTTCATCTCGCCTGCGCCCTCGCGGTCCCGGTGGTCGGCATTTTCGGCCCCACGTCCCCCGCGAGGAACGGGCCCTGGCACGGGACACGCGCCGAGGGAGTGACGCGCGCCCTCGCCTGCAGCCCCTGCTACGCGCGAAAATGCCGGTCCGGGGCCGAATGCATGGACATCGCCGTCGAGGAGGTGTTCGCGGCCGTGGCGGGATGCCTCCGGGCGGAGAAAGGAGGATCGACCCTTGTCCCCTAGTCTCAGGACGCGGTTTTCGGCGGCGGCGATCCTGCTCGTCGCCCTCCTGGCCTGGCCGGTGTCCGGGGCGCCCCCCGCCCCGCCCGCCCCCTTTCCCGTCGGCGAACGGCTCGTGTACACCGTCAAATGGGACCCCCCCTGGTACCTTTTCTTTCTCCCCTCCATGACGGCGGGGGAGATGGTGCTGGAGCTCCGCCGGGGGGAGACGTTTCTGGGGCAGGAGGCGCTCCAGGTCCGGCTCGATGCGCGCTCGAGCGGCACGCTGGCCCGGCTGGCCGGGATGGAGGTCGAGGACTCCTTCCGGTTCTATTCCGAACCGGAGCGGCTGTGCGCGCTGGGCTCCCGCAGCCGCACCCGCGAGGGAAAGCGCCTGCGGAGCCTCGAGCTCGACTACCTGCGCGACTCGGGCCGGCTCCGGTTCCGGGAGACGGACGAGGCGGTCGACCCGCCGGAAGTCAAAAAGGATGAAATAAAGGAGGGAATCCCCGCGTGCGTTCACGATCCCTTTTCCGCGCTTTACGCGTTTCGCGCCTCCCCGCTCTCCTCCGCCTCCTCCCGGACTTTCGTGATCGGACATAACGACCGGATCAAGGAGGTGCGGGTGCAGGCCCGGAAACTGGAGTCGATCGAAACACCGGCCGGCCGCTTCAAGGCATGGAAGGTGGACACCGAGGCGATGATGGGGGGGCTGTTCAAGGACGGGGGGGAATTCAACGTCTGGCTGACGGAGGACGGGGACAGGATCCCGGTCCAGTTCGAGGCGAGGGTCAAACTGGGGAAGGTGCGGGGGAAATTGGACAGCCGCGCCTTCCCCGAAGAGCCCCGGAACGGGGATTCGGGGGAAGCGCGCCGGAGCCGGCCATAAGCCGAATCCTGTTTCCCCGGGCTATGAACCCGGGGATGGCAATCATTCATCTTGCCCCGGGATCACCCCCGGGGTCCAGCAGTCTACCCAAAAGCATCGGACGGGCCGCCCTTCATCCCTTGCGGGAAGCGCTTTTCTATTTGACCTTGCTCCGTGTGGGGTTTGCCCTGCCGCCGCTGTTACCAGCGTCGCGG
>JAAYCX010000037.1 GCA_012729555.1 Acidobacteriota bacterium | reverse complement strand
GTCGGTTCGAGCGGCTCCGACGGCGGTTCGGGGGTCGCGCCGGGGTCGGGGATGGTTTCGGAGGCGGGTTCGGGGTCGGGGGTGACCGGGTAGTAGCGCGCGCGCTCCATGCGGGCGCGGATGGTGCGGATGCGGCTCCGGATGCGCCGGTTGGGACTCACGGGGCTGTAGCGGCGCGGGTTGATGATCACCGCCGCGAGCGCCGCCGCCTCGTCCCGGCCGAGGCGGGCGGCCGACTTGCCGAAGTACGCGCGCGCGGCCGCCTCCGCGCCGTAGATCCCGTCCCCCCACTCGATCACGTTGAGGTAGAGCTCGAAGATGCGGCGCTTGGTCAGGTTCTTTTCGAGCGAGCGGGTGATGAGCAGCTCCCGCACCTTGCGCCGCGGGGTGCGCGCGGGGGAGAGGTAGAGGTTTTTCGCCAGCTGCTGGGTGATGGTGCTCGCCCCGCGCACGATTTCGCCCTTTTCAAGGTTGATCTTCATCGCCTCCCGGACCTCGGCGTAGTCGATCCCCTCGTGCTGGAAGAAGGCCGCGTCTTCGGTGACCAGGACGGCGTTTTTGAGGTGGGGGGAGATGGAACCGAGCGGGCGCCACTCCTGCCGGCGGCGCACCGGGCGCTTTGCTTTCCTCGCTTCCCGCTCGCGCAGCTCCATCCAGGCGGTCGAGGCGGGGTTGGTGCGGGCGAGTGAGGCCGTGTCGGGGAAGGCGAGCCACTCCCAGCCGAGCCAGGCGGCCGCGAGGAGGGGGACGAGGAGGAGGGCGTTCCGGCGCCGGTTTTCTTTCTTCATATCTTGTGGATTATGCGCCTTTTCCGGCCGGCGTGCGGCGGGGGCGGCCAAAAAAAAGTTGGCTCGTTCCGGGGCGGGTTCATTAGAGAGGGTACGGGAAAGGGGGCTCTGATGAAACAACCGGTGGGGGAGGGGCGGGTGGAAGGGCGGACGGCGGACCCGGAGCGGGTCCGGGCGCTCGAGGAGGCGCTCCGGCGGCTGTGCGGGGGGGACGCCGATTGCTGGACGGCGCATGACTGCCCCGAGGACCTGTGGGAGGCGCACCTGGAGGACGTGCTGGCGTTCGAGAACGTGGGGGTGGGGCTCAGCCTCTTCGAGGGGCTCGAGATGCACGGGCTCAAGCTCCCCCGCCCGGAGACGCTCAACGAGAAGCAGAGCCGGAAGAAGGTGTTCGAGATCCTGCAGGCGCTTCTGGGCCTGCAGGTCATGCTCGCGGGGTTCGAGCACCTGTCGGGGCGGCAGCTCTACCGGACGCTTTTCGAGGATACCCTCTGGGACGGCTGCTACGTGAAGAAGAAGAGGCCGGAGCTGGTGACCATCATCGACATGTCCCGCAAGCCCCGGCGCACCGAGCAGCGCCTGCGGATGATCGCGATGGCGAAGGCGCGGACGGTGCAGTAGGGGGCAAGGTCAAAAGAGATCACCCGCGAAAATGATCAAACCCCCCCTTGGGGAGGGGGCGGCGGCTCCCGGCCCCGGCGAGCCAGACCTTGCCGCGGCCCGGGACGAGGCGGCCGATGCGGGTGATCGGGGCGAAGGGGGCGGGCCAGAGCCTTTCGAGCCGCGCGGCCTTGGCCTTCGGCACGGCGAAGAGGAGTTCGAAGTCCTCCCCGCCGTCGAGGGCGAGCGCGAGGGGGTCGCACCCCCAGCGGCGCGCGGCGGGAAAGAGGGGGAGGAGGTCGGGGTCGATTTCGGCGTCGACCCCGCTGGCGGCGCACAGGCGCGGCAGGTCGGTCGAGAGGCCGTCGCTCAGGTCCATCGCCGCGCGGGCGAACCCGCCCGCGGCGAGGTACGCCCCCTCTTCGCACCGCGCCTCGGGGAGGCGGTGGGCCCGAAGCGCCTCCCGCTCGGCCGCACTCCGCCCCCGGAGCCGCCCCGCCCGCAGGAGGGCGAGCCCCGCCGCGGAGCGGCCCAGGACCCCGGTGACGTAGAGGAGGTCCCCCGTTCTCCCCCCGGAGCGGCAGAGGACCCTGCGCCCGGCCGGTTCCCCGACCGCGGTGATGGAGATCACCACCCCCGCCTCGGAGCGGGAGAGGTCCCCGCCGACCAGCACCGCGCCCCGGGCGCTCCGCGCATCGGTGAGGCCGCGGTGCAGCTCCCGCACCCAGCGGGGGGGGAGGCCCGCCGGCAGCCCGAGCGCGACGGTGAAGAAGAGGGGGCGGGCGCCCATGGCGGCCAGGTCGCTCACGTTGACGGCGACGCTTTTTCGCCCGAGCGCGCGCGGGGTGGTCCAGTCGCGCCGGAAGTCGACCCCCTCCACCAGCATGTCGGTGGTGAGCAGGGTGTGCCCGCTCGAGGAGCGCACCACGGCGGCGTCGTCCCCGATCCCCACCAGCACCCGCGAACCCCCCGGGGTGCGGGAGCGGAGCCAGCCGGTGATCCGGTCTTCGTCGGTCGGCCGCGTCATAACCTAAACCAGGGCGCGCGCGAGCACGTCCTTCACCCGGCGGACGGGGACGATGTCGATCCCGTCCCGCAGCCGCTTCGGGACCTCGTGGAGGTCCTTCAGGTTCGACCGGGGGACGAGGACGGTCGCGACATGGGCCAGGTGCGCCGCCAGGATCTTTTCCCGGACCCCGCCGACGGGGAGGACGTCGCCGCGCAGGGTGATCTCCCCCGTCATCGCCACGCTCCTGCGCACCGGGCGCCCGGTGCAGACGGAGACCAGCGCGGCCGCCAGCGTCACCCCGGCCGAAGGCCCGTCCTTGGGGATCGCCCCTTCCGGGATGTGGATGTGGATGTCGTGGGTGGCGAAGAAGCGGTCCTCGATCCCGTACTCCGCGGCGTGGGCGCGCGCGTAGCTGAGGGCCGCGTGCGCCGATTCCTGCATCACCCCCCCCATCTGGCCGGTGAGCAGGAGCCCCCCCTTCCCCTTCATGGCCTGGGCTTCCACGTAGAGCACCGCCCCGCCGGCCGGGGTCCAGCCGAGCCCGGTGGCGATCCCGACGCTGTCGCGCTCGAGCCGCTCCTCCGCGCCGTATTTCGCCGGCCCCAGCCAGCGGCGGACCGAGGCCGGCGTCAGGGTCACCCCCTGGCGGCGCCCGGTGGCGATCCGCACCGCCGTCTTGCGGCAGAGGGAGGCGATCTCGCGCTCGAGGTTGCGCAGCCCCGCCTCGCGCGTGTACCCCCGGATGATCTCCCGGAGCGCCGGGTCGGGGATGGCGAGGGCGCCGCGGGGGAGCCCGTTCTCCCGGATCTGGCGCGGGACGAGGTGGCGCCGGGCGATTTCCATCTTCTCGTCTTCCATGTAGCCCGGCAGGGTGATGACCTCCATCCGGTCCCGGAAGGCGGGCTGGACGGTGTCGACCATGTTGGCGGTGGTGATGAAAAGGACGCCCGAGAGGTCGAAGGGGACCCCCAGGTAGTTGTCGCGGAAGGTGCTGTTCTGCTCCGGGTCGAGCACCTCGAGCAGGGCCGAGGAGGGGTCGCCGCGGAAATCGATCCCCAGCTTGTCGACCTCGTCCATCATGAAGACCGGGTTGCGCGCCCGGCTGGTGTGGATCCCCTGGATGATGCGCCCCGGCATCGACCCGATGTAGGTGCGCCGGTGCCCGCGGATCTCCGCCTCGTCCCGCACCCCCCCCAGGCTCATCCGGAAGAAGGAACGGCCCAGGGCGCGCGCGATCGAGCGGCCGAGCGACGTCTTCCCGGTGCCCGGGGGGCCGACGAAGCAGAGGATGGGGCCCCGGCTGTCCTGTTTCAGCTTGCGCACCGCGAGGTGCTCGAGGATGCGGTCCTTGACCCGGTCGAGCCCGTAGTGGTCCTCGTCGAGGATCCTGCGCGCCTCGCGGAGGTTGAGGTTGTCCCTGGTCTCGGCCGCCCAGGGGAGGCCCACCATCCAGTCGAGGTAGGTCCGGACCGTGGCCGCCTCCGCCATCTCCGGCATCATCCGCTCGAGGCGCCGCACCTGCCGTTCGAACTCCTCCCGCGCCTCGGGCGGGAGGCGCGCCTCCTCCGCGCGCGCCCGGTAGGCGCGCACCTCCTCGACCAGCTCGTTCCCCTCCCCGAGTTCGCTCTGGATCGCCTTGAGCTGGTGGCGCAGGTAGAACTCGCGCTGCCCCTTGTCGATCTCGTCCCGCGCCTGGCTGTCGATCTCCTGCTGCACCGTCAGGAGTTCCTCCTCCCGGGTGAGCATCTCGTGCACCCGCTGCAGGCGCCGCGAGGCGTCGAGGATCGCGAGGATTTCCTGGGCCTCTTCCGGCTTCAGGGAGAGGTTGCCGGCGACCAGGTCCGCCAGCCGCCCCGGGTCCTCGAGGTTCGAGGCGATGACGAGGACTTCCTGGGAGATGTTCTTCCCCAGCGCGGCGACCTTTTCGAGCGAGGCGGCCACCTGGCGCCTCAGCGCCTCGAGCGGCACCCCGGTGAGAGCGCGCACGTACTCCTCGAGGACCTGGACCCGGGCCTCCAGGTGGGGCCGCTCCTCCCGCCAGTCGCTCACCCGGGCGCGGGCGATCCCCTGGACCAGGATGCGGACTTTTTTGTCCGGCAGCTTCAGCATCCGGATCACCACCCCCACGGTCCCGACCTCGTAGAGGTCGCGGGCGGCGGGGTCGTCCGCGCTCCCGTCGTGCTGCGTCACCATCAGGAGCATCCGCCTGCGGGTCAGGGCCCGGTCGATCGCGTCGATGCTCTTGTCGTTGGAAACCAGGAGCGGGACGATCGTGTAGGGGAAGACCACCGCGTCCTGCACGGGGAGCACCGGCAGGACCTCGGGGATTTCGGCCTGGTCCTCCTGCTTCATCCCTTCCAGGCTGAAAAACCCGCCCTCGTTCGCGTCCGGCATCCCCATCGGCGCCCCCTCCTTCGGCATGTTCCCTCGTCCACCCGCCCGGCTCTCCCGGCGCGGCTGTCAGTCCGGCCCGGCCCCCAAGGGGATGACGACGGCGCCCGCCCGCTGGCGCAGCCGGGGCAGCTCGACGGTGAGAATGCCCCGGTCGAGCCAGGCACGCGCCTTGCGCGGATTCACGCTCCCGTCGATGCGGAGGCTCCGCTGGAAGCGGCCGTACCGGCGCTCGAGGCAGAGGTAGCGCTCGATCCGGCGCCGCCGCCGCTCCCTCTTGATCCCCCCGACGCGGAGCACGCCCGCCGTGAACTCGATCCGGACATCGGAGGGGGCCACCCCCGGGAGTTCGACCCGCACCGTGACCCGGCTCTCCGTCTGGCAGATGTCGGCGTAGGGGACCCAGACGCCGCTGGCAAGCTCGTCCCAGACGTCGTGGTGCTGCCGGATCAGGTCGGCCGATCGCATCTCCGCCATTTCCTGGGCCGCGCGGCGCAGGTTTCGCATGGTCCCCTACTTCTTCTCGATCAGTTCGTTGATCGTGGTCATGAACTCGCTGACGTCCTCGAACTCCAGGTAGACGGAGGCGAAGCGGAGGTAGGCGACCTTGTCGATCCGGCGCAGCTCCGACAGGAGGAGCCGGCCGATGTGGACCGATTCCATCTCCCGCTCCGGGTTCTCCTGGACCGCCTGCTCCACCGTGTCGACGATCTTTTCCACCTGGGTGAGGGTGACGGGCCGCTTCTCGCACGCCTTCAGCAGCCCGTTCAGGATCTTGTTCCGGTCGAACCGTTCCCGGCCGCCGTCCTTCTTGACCACCATGTAGGGGATCTCGTCGCTCCGCTCGTAGCTGGTGAAGCGCCGGCCGCAGTTCAGGCACTGGCGCCGGCGCCGGATGGAATCCCCGTCGCGGCTCTCGCGCGAGTCGACGACCCGGTCTTTCAGGAAGCCGCAGTAAGGGCATTTCATGGTGCGGGCCTCACGGTCTGTCCGTTGACGACGGTAAAATGATCTCGCATTCGCGGCGCCCGGATGGCACAATCTCCCCTAAGCGTTGATCTCAAGAGAATTAATAGAAATTTCGGACAAACGTCAAGCATAAAGCGGGAGCGCCGCTCCGGGCCGCGCCCCCGCCCGGGCGTCCGGCGCGCCCCTTTTTTATTGAACCCGGACGCGCGCCGTTTCGTTTGCATGGTTTGAACGAGGATGGCCGACAAGGAGTTCCCGTTGCTCTCAGGCGATCACAGACTTGTGGAGCGTTGTCTCGAGGGGGATGACGCCGCCTGGGAGGCGGTGGTCAGGGCCTACGGCCGGCGGCTGTACAACCTGGGCTACCGTTACCTCGGCCGCCGCGAGGAGGCGGAGGACCTGACGCAGGAGATCATGGTGCGGGTCTACCAGAACCTGGGGAGCTACCGGCCCGACGCGGGGAGCTTCCAGAACTGGGTCCTGCGGGTCGGCCGGAACCTCATCATCGATCACTACCGGCGCAACCGCCGCTTCGCGGGGGCGGGGGGGAGCGAGGAGCTGGAAACCATGAACCTGGGCGACACCCGGACCCCGTCCCCCCAGCAGGCGGCCGAACAGGCCGAGACCGCGCGTTTCGTCCGGTCCGGGCTCGAGGCGCTCTCCCCCGAACTGAGGGAGGCCGTCATCCTGCGGGACCTCGAGGGGATGGAATACCGGGAGATCGCCGGACTCCTCAGCGTCCCCGAGGGGACGGTCAAGAGCCGCATCAACCGCGGCCGGATCGAACTGGCGCGCCTGCTCGGGAAGCGGCGCGCCGCGGGCGGGGGCCGGGTTCGGGAGGGATAGGGTCCGCCGCGCGGACCGGAGGCGAGTCATGGACTGCATCCACGCGGAAGAGATGATGAGCGCATACCTGGAGTCCGCCCTCCCGCCCGGGGAGGCGCGGCTCCTCGAGGAGCACCTCGCCGGGTGCGGCGCCTGCGCTGCGCTGCCGGGGCGGATGCGCGCCGTCATCGACGCCTGCGGCCGGTTCCCGGTCCTGGAACCGGACCCCGCCCTGCTCGACCGCATCCTCCTCGCCACCTCGGGCCGCCCGCGCTCGCGCTCCTTCTCCGAGTGGGTCCGGACGCTGTGGCGCCCGCTGCTGACGCCCCGGTTGGCCGTGGGTTCGGGCCTGGCCCTGCTCTGTCTGGCCCTGGCCCTGCAATTATGGATGCCGCGCCTGGCCGGCTCCTGGTCGTCGGTGTCGGCGCTGGGGGTGCTGGGGGTCTTCGACCGCGGGGTGCAGAGCGTGTACAGCCGGAGCCTCCGGGTCAACGACCGGGCCGGGGCCTGGCTGGCGGAGTTCCGCTTCTTCCGCGACAACGCCTTCAACCGGATCCGCTTTTTGAAGGAACGGCTGGACGCGCCCGCGCAGAGCAGCGGGGAGCAGAGAAGCGGGGAACCGGCCCGGCGGGAGCCGGCGGGGGAACCGGCCGGGGAGAACGGGGAGGGGCGGCGGGTGAGGCCGCTCGCATAGATCAGTCGGGGTTTTGGAACGGGAGGAATGGCTTATGAAATGCTCCTATCACGCAGACAGGGAACATACCGAATGCTGCAGCGCCTGCGGCAAGCCGCTGTGCGCCGAGTGCGTCCAGCGGGTCAAACTCAAGCCGTACTGCCAGGAGTGCCTCGCGGGGGCGGCCGACTGGATGGCCGCCCGCGGCCGGCCGGGCGGGGACGCGCCCCGGCGCGCGGCCTGGTTCTCCCTCATCCCGGGGATGGGGGCGATCTACAACAGCGAATACCTGAAGGCCGCCACCTGGTTCGCCGTGTTCGCCGCCCTGGTCATGCTGGGGGGGAGGGTGCACGGGGTGTTCGGCTTCGGGGCGGTGGTGTTTCTGGTCTTCACCATCTTCGACTCCTACCGCACGGCCGAGACGCGCGCCCTCCGGGGGGCGGAGCCCCCGCGGGCGGACGGGGAGGAGCGGGCCGTCCTTGCCTGGGGGGTGGTGCTCGTGGTGCTGGGGCTGCTGTTCCTGCTCCAGAACCTCATCCCCTTCCACTTTCTGAACCGCCTCTGGCCGCTGGTCTTCATAGGGCTGGGCGGGTACCTCGTCTATCGTGCGCTCGGGGAGAGGAAGGGTTCCGGGCGCCGGTCCCTGCCATGGGCGGGCGACGGGAAGGAGGAGTGACATGTCCAGCCGCATGATGCGGGGGGGGCTCGCCGCCGGGGTGGCCCTGATCCTCTTCGGCGCCCTCTTCCTGGTCCACAATCTCTACGCGCCCTTTTCGGTCTGGCGCCTCCTGGCCCGCTACTGGCCGCTGCTGCTCGTCGGCTTCGGGCTCTGGCGCCTCTGGGCCCACTTCGCCTGGCGGCCGGAGCCGGTGGCTCCCGGGACGGAGGCCGCCGGCGCGCCGGCCGTGCGGGCGAAATCCCCGCGCCCCCCTTCCCTCCTCGGCGCCCTCCTCTGGACCGGCCTCGGCCTCCTCTTTTTCGCCCACAATCTAGGGGCGGGGCCCGACGTCTGGCGGCTGGCCTCCCGCTGGTGGCCCCTGCTCCTGATCCTGCTGGGGATCGGGAAGCTCGTGGATTACGCCCTGCACCGGGAGGGGGTGGCCGTCCGCGCCGGGGAGCTCGTGGGCATCCTGGCCCTGGTGCTCGCCGGCTCGGCCGTCTCCCGGCTCGAGAAGAGCCCGATCCGGGAGATCGTGCGGGACGCCCGGATCGAGATCGGGGAGGCGCGGGTGCGGCCGGGGGAGTGGCTCGGCACCTCCCACGCCTACAGCGAGGAGCGGTCCTACCCGCAGGAGCGCCTCCGCCCCGTCCGGATCGAGAATTCCTACGGGTCGGTCTCGGTCCTCCCCGGTCCCGAAGGCGAAATCTCCGTCCGGCTCGGCAAGGTGATCTTCGCGCCGGAGGGGGAGGCCGCGAAGATCGCCGGGGAGATCCGGCTCGAGACCCCGGAGGACGCCGGCGGGGACGCCTTCGTGATCCGGACCAACCGAGACCTCCTCGCCGACCGGAAGCTGCGCTTCAACACCAACCTGGAGGTGCGGGTCCCCGGGAAGACGCGGGTCGAGGTCCGCAACGCCTTCGGGGAGATCCGCGTCTCGGACCTCCACGGGGGGCTCGACCTCGCCACGACCCACCGCCGGATCGAGGTGGCCGACTCGACGGGGCCCTTCACCCTCTCCGCCCGCTACGCCGAGACCCGCCTCACCAACCTCGAGGGGGACGTGCGGCTCGACAGCCGGGGGAAGGTCTACGCCGAAAACATCCGGGGGAACCTGACCGTGAAGGACGAGTACTCCCCGGTGGAGATTCTCAACATCGAGGGGGCGCTCACCCTCTCCGGCGTCGACGGGAGCATCCGGGTGGAGAACGTCTCCGGCCCCGCCGTCATCGAAACGCGCGGCGCCCCGGTGACGGCGCGCGGGCTGCGGGGGGGGCTGCGCCTCGCGGCCAGTCACGCCAAGGCCGACCTCTCCGGGATCGACGCCGGGCTCTCCGTCGAGAGCCGCTACGGCACCCTCACCCTCGAGGAGATCCGCGGGGGGGTCGAGCTCGCCTCGCGCTCCGACCGGATCCGCGCCGGGGGGATCGAAGGGAATTTCCGGATGAGGGGGCGCTCGAGCAGCCTGCGCCTTGACGGGATCCGGGGGAACGCCGACGTCGAGACGAGCCTCGGGGACCTCGTCGTCCGCGACCTCGCGGGGGCGGCCTCCCTCGTCAACAGCCACGGCGCCGTCCGTCTCACCGCCAGGGCCCCGCTCGGGGCGCTGGACATCAAGAACCAGGGGGGGGCCGTCACGCTCACCCTCCCCGCCGGGGCCCGCTTCTCGCTGGCCGCGCGCGCCCGCAACGGGAGCGTGCGCGCGCTCTACCCGGGACTCCCCGCCCCGGTCGCGGAAGGGGGAGGGATGCGGCTCGAGGCCGAGGTCCAGGGCGGAGGTCCCGCCGTGGCGCTCGAGACCCGGAACGGAGACATCGTCATCGACGGGGCCGCGGGGGACGCGCGGTCCCGCGGGGGGAACGTGTTATGAAAAGAGCATCGTGGATAGCCGGGGCCTGGGTTCTCCTCCTCGCCGGGTGCGGTCCCGGGGGAACCCCCGTCCCCGCCGACATCGCCAACCTCAGCCAGGAGCGCCCCATCGGGGACGAGACCGGGCTGGAGGCGGACATCCGCTTCGACCTGGGGACGGTCGAGATCACCCGGGAGGCGGAAGCCCTCTACTCCCTCGACCTGGAATACGACCGCAGCCGGTACGAACCCCGGGTGGAGTACGCCCCCGGGGCCAAGGGACGCCTCTCCTGCCGGCTCGAGAACCGGCGCGAGGGGGGCCTCCGGCGGGAGCACCCTAACCGCCTGCGGCTCGGTTTCGCCGACTCGGTCCCCCTCGACCTGCGCCTGGCCTCGGGGGTGGGGGAAACGCGCCTCTCCCTCTCCGGCATCCGCCTCGAAAGCCTCGACATGGAATCGGGGGTGGGGGCGGTGAAGATCTCGGCCTACGAGCCGAACCCGATCCGGTGCGACGAGGTCCGCTTCCGCAGCGGGGTGGGGAGCCTCGAGGCGGTCGGGCTGGCGAACCTCAATTTCGGCGTGCTCCGGTTCGAGGGGGGGGTGGGGGGGGCCACCCTCGATTTTTCTGGGGAATGGCGCCAGGATGCCGATATTCATATTGAGGTGGGGGTGGGAGGCGTCGACCTGCGCTTCCCCCGGGAAACGGGGGTGAGGGTGGACGCGGCCAAAAATTTCCTGAGCGGGGTCCAGCTCGAGGGCTTCACCCTCCGGGACGGCGCCTGGTACAGCGATAACTACGACCGGGCCGCCGTCAAGGTCGACGTCAAGGCCGCCACCGGGGTCGGAGGACTCAAAGTCGGCTGGATCTAACGGTTCCCTGGAGTGTTGCCTGATGCGTTACGGACTGCTGCTGATGCTGGTAGGATTCCTTCCGTCTCTGTACGCCCGGGAAGCGCCGAGCCCCGCCCCTTACGTGGAGCGGCAGGAGAAGGAATTCAAGTTTTACCCCGGCGGGAAGGTGGGAATCGACCTCGACGTCCCGGGGACCCTCCGGGTCGTGGGCTGGAAGCGGGGGACCGTCCGGATGGAGGCCGAAAAGATCGTTTTCTATTCCTCCGCGGACCAGGCCCGGGAGTTCCTCTCCCATCCCCCCATCCGGATCCGCCACAACGACACCAGCGTCACCATCGGGGTCACGGGCGCGCCCGAACCCCCGGCCATCCTCGAGGTCAACCTCACCCTGTACGTCCCCGCCGACCGGACCGACCTCCTGATCCGGATGCAGCAGGGGGACCTGGCGCTCGAGGGGGTCAACGGCTGGATCGAGGCCACCCTGGGGGAGGGGAGCGTGGAGGTCCGGTCGGTGTCGGGCTATTTCTCGGCCAGCACCCTCAAGGGGGACATCGACGTGGAGATGTCCGACCGGAGGTGGCGCGGGCAGGAATTCGCCGCCATGACCCGGGAGGGGTCGATCGAGCTGCGGCTGCCGGAGGAGTACTCGGCCGCGCTCCAGCTCGAGACCCGCGACGGCGCGATCGAGGTCGACTATCCCCCGCAGGAGGTGGACGGGGAGCTCCTCCCCCCGGAGATCGTCATCAAGGATTCGACCCGGCTCCTGCGCGCCTCGGTCGGGGACGGGGGCGCCCCGGTGAAGCTCACCACCCAGTCGGGCGACGTGCGCCTCGAGCGCGCCCTGCCGTAGGGCCTATTCCCCGGTCCGGATATGGAGCTCGCGCAGGTGGCGCGGCTCCAGTTCCGAGGGGGCGTCGAACATGACGTCGGCGGCGCTGGCGGTCTTGGGGAAGGCGATCACCTCGCGGATGTTCGGCTCGTCGGCCAGGAGCATCACCAGCCGGTCCACCCCCGGCGCCATCCCCCCGTGCGGCGGCGCGCCGTACTCGAAGGCGTCGAGCATGTGGCCGAACCGCTCCCGGACCTCCTCCTCCCCGTACCCCAGGCACTTGAAGATGCGCGCCTGCACCTCCCGGCGGTGGATACGGATGCTGCCGCTCGACAGTTCGTACCCGTTGCAGACCAGGTCGTAGGCCTCGCTCATCACCTTCCCCGGATCGCTCTCGAGCATGTCCAGGTGCTCCTCCTTGGGGCTGGTGAAGGGGTGGTGCATGAAGTTCCAGCGCCCCTCCCCCTCGTCCCACTCGAACATGGGAAAGTCGACCACCCAGCCGAAGGCGAGCAGGTCGGGGGGAGCCAGGCGGAGCCGGTCGCGCAGCTCGAGCCGCAGGGCGCCCAGCGCCTTGCACCCGGCCGCGGCCCTGTCCGCCACGACGCAGGCGAGGTCCCCTTCCCCGGCGCCGCAGAGGCGCGCGATCTCCGCCGCCTCTTCGGGCCGGAGCTGCCGGGCGAGGCTCCCCTTGAGCCCCCCGGCCGTCCACCCCAGGGTGCCGAGGTTTTTCGCCCCCGCGGCGCGGGCCAGTTCGACCAGGTTGTCGAGCTCCCGGCGCGACCAGGAGGCGCAGCCGGGGGCCACGATGCACTGGACCGAGCCGCCGGAGGCGAGCGCGTCGGCCAGGAAGCGGAGGTCGGAACCCTGCACCGCCGCCGAGACGTCGACGATCTCCATCCCGAAGCGGAGGTCGGGCTTGTCGGTCCCGTAGCGCGCCATCGCCTCGGCGTAGCTCATGACCGGGAAGGGGGTGAAGAGCCGCTTGTGCGGCACCACCGCCGGGACCAGCTCCGTGACCAGGCCCTCGACCACCTCGAGGATGTCGTCGCGGCCGGCGAACGACATCTCCAGGTCGAGCTGGGTGAATTCCGGCTGACGGTCCCCGCGCAGGTCCTCGTCCCGCATGCAGCGGGCTATCTGGAAATATTTTTCGAACCCCGCCACCATCAGCAGCTGCTTCAACTGCTGCGGGCTCTGCGGCAGGGCGTAGAACTTCCCGTGCTGCACCCGGCTGGGGACGACGTAGTCGCGCGCCCCCTCCGGCGTCGACTTGATCAGCATCGGGGTCTCGATCTCCAGGAACCCCCGCCGGTCGAGGTAATCGCGCATGAACTTGATCGTCCGGTGGCGCAGGATCAGGTTGCGCTGCAGCCGCTCCCGGCGCAGGTCGAGGTAGCGGTATTTCAGCCGGGTGATCTCGTCCGTCTTGTAGCCGTCGTCGTCGAGCGGGATCGGCGGGGTCCGGGAGGTGTTGAGAAGGACGATCGACTCGGCCAGGACTTCGACCTCCCCGCTCTCGAGGTTGGGGTTGACCATCCCCTCGGGCCGCGGCCGCACCTTCCCCGTGACCTGGAGCACGTACTCGCTGCGCGCCCTCTCGGCGGCCGCGTAGGCGTTGGCGAAGGTCGGGTCGGCCGTCACCTGCACCACCCCCGACCGGTCGCGCAGGTCGATGAAGATCAGGCCCCCGTGGTCCCGGCGCCGGGCCAGCCAGCCGGCCAGGGTCACCGTAGCACCGGCGTCCGTCATTCGCAACTCGCCACAATTCCGCGTCTTCAGCATATTCGGCTACTTCCGTTTCCTTGTTGATTTCGGAGCAAAGGAGAAGAATACATCATACCGGGCGCGTCAGGAAACGGCCGAGTACCGCCGGGCGACATATTTTTCCAGGATCGCGATGAAGTCCCCGACGAGGGCGTCCCCCTCGAGGGTGGCCGCGTGGACCCCGTCGATGTAGACGGGCGCCTTCGGGTCCTCGCCCCTGCCGGGGAGGGAAACGCCGATGTCGGCGTGGCGCGATTCCCCGGGGCCGTTGACCACGCACCCCATGACGGCCACCGTCAGGTTCTCCACCCCGGGGTGGAGCCGCCGCCACAGGGGCATCCGGCTCCGGATGTGGTCCTGGACGCGGGCGGCCATCTCCGAGAAAAAGGCGGAGGAGGTCCGGCCGCAGCCGGGGCAGGCCGAGACCTGGGGCGCGAAGCGGCGGATCCCGAGCGACTGCAGGACCTGCTGGGCCACCAGCACCTCCTCGCACCGGTCCCCCCCGGGCGCGGGCGTCAGCGAGACCCGGATGGTGTCGCCGATCCCCTCGGCCAGGAGCACCGCGAGCGCGGCGGCGGAGGCCACGATCCCCTTCATCCCCACCCCCGCCTCGGTCAGCCCGAGGTGCAGGGCGTAGTCGCACCGGGCGGCCAGGGCGCGGCAGGCGTCGACGAGGTCGGGGACCCCCGACATCTTGGCGCTCACGATGATGCGGTCGTGCCCGAGGCCGTACTCCTCGGCCATCCGGGCCGAGTCCAGGGCGCTTTGGATCATCGCCTCGATCATCACCTCCCGGACCGGCCGCGGCTCCGCGCTCCGGTTGTTGTCGTCCATCAGGCGCGCCAGCGGCGCCGGGTCGAGCGACCCCCAGTTCACCCCGATCCGCACCGGCTTGCCGTTGCGGACGGCGACGTCGATGATGCGCCGGAAATGGTCGTCGTGGCGGCTCCCGGCCCCCACGTTGCCGGGGTTGATCCGGTACTTGGCCAGCGCGCGCGCGCACTCCGGGTGCTGCTCGAGCAGGAGGTGGCCGTTGTAGTGGAAATCGCCGATCAGGGGGACCGGCCCGCACCGCTCCGTC
>JAAYCX010000036.1 GCA_012729555.1 Acidobacteriota bacterium | reverse complement strand
GCCAATAAATCGTATCTTTTTCATGACCGGCTCCTTTCGTATGTGGCTCTGCACTACGTTGGTTTATCCGATCCGTAGTGTAACCCACGGCCTACGAATTCGGAGTCGGTCGTTCCATTTTGACTAGCAGGAGAAAAGCCGGGGGGTGACGACCGACCCGGCCCGTCACCCCCCCGAAGGTTTGTTAGGTCTAGGTGATCGCGAGTCCTGAGGTCACTCTCGAGAAAACAGCACTGAGCTGGCTGGTGATGTTCGGGTTGGCGGCAAGCAGGGCCAGCGCGATCAGCACGAGCAGCAGGGCATATTCGATCACGGTCTGCCCTTCTTCTTCCCGGGTAAGTTTCGTTTTGAGATCCAGATATTTCGCATACAGTGAAAGCATGGTTGTTTCTCCTTTGTTGTTTGTGCTGGCAATCAAAACCTTTGGAAATGCAGCATAGGCTAAATCAAATAACAGTGAGGGGTGCAGCAACTTTACACCCGGTCACAAAAAAAAATGTCAACCGAATGTCAAATATTGTAAATGGCAGGAACTCTCAAAAGATCACTTCGCCCGCCCTTTCAGCCCAGCGATATCGCCGAAACTGCTTTCTGGGACACTTCATCGGCATCGGGACCGTGATTCTTCTTTACTTTCGCGAAAATATTAAGAGCATAGGCAATTGGGTCGATACATTTGCGTGTCACGGCGGTATTACCGGATCGATCGCTTTTGATGGACCTGAATGTTTTGTCCAGGGCCGGGGATCATGAGGTTTGACTATGCAACTATCAGGCTTATTGAAACGTCTGTCGCCGACTAGGGAGCAGCTCTGGTACAGCATCCCCTTTTTCTTCATCATACAAAAATGCTTCCGAGAGAACCTTCCGCTTCTTGATTTCTGGTGGCACCTGAAAATGGGGCAGGTCATTCTAGAAAATGGCGCCATCCCCCGAACCGACATATTTTCCTTTACTGCGGCGGGGAAGGTCTTTGTCGTTCAAAACTGGCTGGCAGAAACCATTCTTTATGCAGTTTATGCGCTTGGCGGGGAGAAGATTCTGCTCCTTTTCAATACGGCCGTTTTCTTCGCCGTGATCTTCATTCTATGGCGCATCAGCCGGAGCCTGTCGCATAGTACATGGGCAAGTGTGTTCGCCACCATGGTCGTGGCCGTATGCCTCCCGGTAAACATCAGGCCACAGATTTTCTCTTTTCTTTTATTTGCCCTGTTTTATTGGATTCTCAGTTCCTGGGACGCGGGAGGTTTCAAACGAATCTATTGGCTCCCTATTTTGGTGGTAGCCTGGGTCAACCTGCATGGCGCTTTTGTGCTGGGGTTGGGACTCATGGCCATTTTCCTTGCCGTGGAAGCCATTCATCTGCGGGTAACCACCGTGGCGGGTGAATACGCCGATCGAAGAAGAATTGTCCATCTTGGGGCCGCCTTCATGTTGTCTCTTGTGGCTACGCTCGCCAATCCCGAGGGCTACGGGATCTATCGATATATTGGCACGGTTGTTAACGACGCCTCTTCGCGGCTGTTCGTGTCTGAATGGCAACCTCCACATATTATGGAACTTACGGGGATTCTATTATTTTTCTTCCCCTTTTTCCTCACGGCGATCACGCTTATTCTTTCTGAGAAACAGCCCCGGATGATTGATTTAATTCTGTTTACGGGATTTGCCTTGTTCGGCCTCACTGCAATGCGCAACTGCGCCTGGTTTCAATTGATTGCCACACCGATTCTGGCACGTCATCTTCCCTCGATTCCATGGAAATCAATGTTGGTTTGCTGGGGATCCGATCTTAAAAGAAACTCGTTGTTTTCCTTGTCCCCAGGTTCAGGAAATGTTCAAAGAATCAACCTCGCGGTTGCCGGACTTTTGGTTTTTCTGGTGTTGGTCAAATCTCCATTGTGGCGGAATCTGCAGGGTGAGGGTCTGCTCGACAGTCAGACTCCAGTGGGAGCAGCTGATTACATTGAGGAACATAATCTGAAGGGCAATACCTTTCATCCGCAGATTTACGGGGATTATTTGCTCTGGAGACTCTGGCCCCAGCAGCGTGTGTTTTTCGATGGAAGAGTGCATTTGTATGGGGAGGAGTTTGTGCGTGCCTACTTCCGGATTTACGAGGATTCCGATTGGGAAGATAGGTTGAAAAAATCCAAGATTCGTTATGTCTTGCTGGAGAAACCGCAGGAATCGGACGAAGGGAAAGGGTTGGTCGGCAGGATAGGGCGTTCTAGAAACTGGAAGAAGATATTTGAGGATTCCCGGTCTATTCTCTGGGAACGGCTGACGCCGATTGATTGAGACTGCTATGCCTGGAATTTTCCCCAAAAACGTCGAAGTCTCGGTGATCCTTCCCGCCTACAATGCGGCGTTTTGCGTAGAAAACAGCGTTAGTTCCGTCCAGCGGTTTTTGACTTCCTGCAGCCGGTCGTTTGAGATCATCGTCGTTGATGACGGGAGCGCTGATCGGACCTCTGAAATATTATCCGCACTGAGCATTCCGGAGCTACGTGTATTGCGAAATGACCGGAATGCAGGGAAGGGGAGCGCCGTCGCGCGCGCAATGCTTGTGGCAAGCGGCCAGTGCAGGATTTTCACTGATATCGATCTTCCCTATGATCTTAGAGCCATTCCTTTGGCGATGGAGCTTATCAATCGCCGCGATTATCATCTGGTGATCGGTGACCGGACCCTCCCCGGATCGAATTATTTTGATGATGTAAGCCGGCTGAGAAATGCGGCATCCAAAATATTTTCAACATTTATAAGGCTTGCGATCACGGGTGAGGTTCCCGATACCCAGTGCGGGTTCAAAGCATTCAGGGGGGATGTGGCTGAAGAACTTTTTTCACAGCTCCGGCTGAAGGGTTTTGGCTTCGACGTTGAATTGCTCTACGTTGCTCTTAAATATAACTTGGAAATTCGTCGAATACCTGTGCGTTACACGTCATCTTCGTCAACGACCGTCAACCCCTGGACGGATGGGGTGATGATGCTGTCTTCGATTATTCCGCTTCCGCTGTACTGGCGGATGGGGAGGTACAAAAGCGAGAAACTTGAAAAGCTGGGGATGGTCCGCTACTGGCCGTAGTCGCTTTGGTAATTTGTCTGCTTTCGACACAGGACCAGCAGAAGACCGATGCAAAAGAGAAACAGGGCTACGGGGGCCATCTTGAAGGGTTCGAAACGGCTAAGACTGGAACGAAAGAAGAACTCCAGGTAGAGGCCGATTATTCCCATCACGATTAGCAGATACCCCTTGTTTATCCTTTCTCGAAGAATCCAGGCTGCCGAGATGATCATGGGTGCGAGAAGAAGGGTAAGGTCATAATAGAGCAGTTGAACCGAAAACATCACCGATAGTGCGGCCTGCAGGGAAAACTGAAGGTCAAAATCCTTGCTCTTTCTCTCCCTTCCAGTCTTCCCGTTCACCCAAAAATGACTCAAGGCTACAAGCATCGCCCCAAACAGCACAAAATAACCATTGCCAGCAGCGGGGGTGCGAGCAAACAATCGGGTGATCAAGGCAAAAAGGCCGACTCCCTGATCGGGTGGCAGTTGAACCCCCTGCAGCAATTCCTGTCCATAAACATATTGGGAGGCCGTTTTCAGATAGGCAAGAAACCCGTCAAAACCCAGCATATGAAGGCTGCCTGAAATCAGAACAACTGCCACAGTGGCGAAGCCGGCCAGCATGCGCCAGCGCCTCTCTAGCAAGACAAAAACCAAAAAGATGAGAAAGAGTGGGGGCTTATAGTAGGAGAGCGCGAGCGCCGCTCCGGCAAGAAAATCCCGGTTGTTTTTAAGGAAATGATAGATCAGGGAAAACATCAATAACCCGAGACAGGACGTTTGACCACCCGCCAGGCAGTTGACCGAAAAAGGGACGAAGGCTATCGCGCAGAGAAAGAAAAGCGACTTCATCTGATTTGAAAGAGGGGTGTGCGAGAGGATAAGAGCAATGGAGCTGCCCGCAAGCAGCAGGGAAAACACCAGCCATGCGAAATACGCCTGCTGGAACGGAAGCCATGAAAAAAGGGAGAAGAGTTTTGCGACAAGGGGGGGGTAGGCGAAGGGGAGGTAAAGTTCCTCAACCGGATTGTCTCCGACAATCTGGCGCTGGCGCTGATGCGATGCCTCGAAATCGTAGAGTTGATGGATATTGTTTTTTGCGTTTTCCCCCGCAACGTAGAAGCAGATGAAGTCTCCCCCCACCAGCGTATTGTTGGGGAGAAGTATACCGTTAGAATGGCTGTAGTTAGCCTGGTAGATCCGGATGGTTGTTATGAGGACAATACAGTTGAACAGGATAAAGAGGAAAAGCGCAAAATTCCGGAATGGGATCGGCTTGCCTGTATTGAGCATCGGAGGATCGATTGCGTTTATGTAATTGCTTGAATCAGATATAGTTGCCTACGCTTGGTGAATATCCTATCTAGCGGCCGGAAGTCAAGAAAACATGGGTTTGCCCCTACCCCACAAACCGATACCCGCCGCCGTAGACGGAGAGGATGAATTTGGGGTTGGAGGGGTCTTCCTCGATCTTCTTGCGCAGCTTCAGGATGTGGGTGTCGACCGTGCGGGTGGTGGGGTAGCTGTCGTAGCCCCAGACTTCGTTGAGCAGCCGATCGCGGCTGACGACGACCTCGCGGTTGTGGATCAGGTAGCTGAGCAGGTCGAACTCCTTCTGGGTGAACTCCACGTGGCGGTCGCCGATGGTGGCGCGGTAGCGGTCGAAGTCGATCTCCACGTTGCCGAAGCGGTAGCGCGACAGCTGCGGCTGGGCCGACTGGCGCCGCAGGCAGACGCGGATGCGGGCCATCAGCTCCCGGACGCCGAACGGCTTGGTGACGTAGTCGTCGGCCCCGATCTCGAGCCCGAGCACCCGGTCGAGCTCCTCCCCCTTGGCCGTGAGCATGATGATGGGGGTCGAGACCGACCGCTGCCGCAGCTCGCGGCAGACGTCCAGCCCGCTGATGCCGGGAAGCATGACGTCGAGCAGGATGAGGTCGGGGCCGTCCTGGAACACCCGCTTGAGCGCCTCCTCCCCGGTAGCGGCCTTGAGGACCTTGTACCCTTCTTTTTTAAGGTTGAGCTCGAGCCCCATGGCCATTTCGGCGTTGTCTTCGACGATGAGTATCTTGATCATTAGCTTTCCAGCCCCCGTTTCAGCCGCGCTTCGACAGCCGTGATCCTGGTCTTCTGTGCTTTAGCCACCGGGAAGCGGAGGCGGAAGCGGCTCCCCTGGCCGACCTCGCTCTCGGCCTCGACTTTCCCCCCGTGGTCTTTCATGACCTGGGCCACGAGGTAGAGCCCCAGGCCGCACCCTCCTTTTTCAGCCGTCCCCGGGACCCGGTAGAAGGCGTCGAAGATCCGCTTCTTCTCTTCGGCCGAAATCCCGATCCCGTTATCCTGCACTTCCACGACCACCTCGTCCCCCTCGCGCCAGGCGTTGAGCCGGATCAGGCGGGAGGCGCCCGAATACTTGCGCGCGTTGTCGATCAGGTTCGCCACCATCTGGTAGACCTGCTCCGGGTTGTGCCGCACCGGGGGCAGGCCGGGCTGGATCGAGAGGCGGAGCTCGAATCCCTTCATGAACAGGTAGTCGCTGAAATCCTGGGCCACCTGCGCCACCGCCTCTTCGACCTGCCCCTCGGGCATGGCGGGCGGGGGGAGGTTCTTCTCCCGGCGGGAAAAATCGAGCACGTTGTTGATCAGCCGGCTCAGGCGCGCGCTCTCGCGGGCGATGATGCTGAGGTAATTCTTCCGGTCCTCGGGCGCGAACTCCCCGTTGTCGTCCGCCAGCGTTTCGCTGTAGAGGCGGATCAGGCTGAGCGGGGTCTTGAACTCGTGCGAAACCCCGCTCACGAAGTCGGAGCGGAGCTGGAAGGAGCGGATGTCCCACGACACCTGGATGAAGAGGAAGAGGCCGAGGGCCAGGATCAGGCCGAACATCACCGCCGAAAGCGCCATGAACCAGAGTTCGCGCCGCGATCCGGAGCCGGCGGGGACGGGGTCCGACACCACCCGCAGCTTCCAGTAGGGGAGGAGGTTCTGGAAGGAGGCGATCGTTTCCCCCTCCTCCCGCCCGAGGCTCGCGAGCTGCTGCGAGTCGACCAGCGCGGCCGAGCGGAGCGACTCGAAGGCCCCCTGCCGGGCGTAGCTCGGGATCAGGCCCCGCTCGAGCCAGCGGAAGGAGAGGAAGAAGCCGACGGTGAGATCCTCCCCCCCCGGCTGCGGCAGGCGCGTCATGAAGACCTGGTAGGGGGTGTCCTGGTGGTGGAAGGCCTGGGGGTAGGTCCGGTTCGGCTGCTCGAGCCGCTCGGGGGAAAAATGGGACCGGATGCCGGCGGCCGTTTTCATCCCCGCCAGGAAGAAGGAGTCGGTGCGGTAGGTGTCCCCCGTTCCCAGCCGCGATTCGAGGTTCGGGAGGACGCGCTCGAGCTGGGCGGCCGACAGCTCCCACCGCCCCTCGAGCAGGTCGTGGTAGAGGTCGTGGACGGTGGGGAGGGGGTGCTCGAGGAGCGGCGCGTCTTCGCTCGTCGCCACGCCGAGGACGAAAGGGAGCTGGGAGCCGTCGTAAGCGTCTCCGTAGCGGCTCACCAGGAGCCGCAGCGCCTCCCGCGCTTCCGTTTCCCGCCCGGCGCGGCGCAGCGCCCGGGCGGCGCGGTAGAGCGCCGTCCCGCGCAGCCGGGGGGCTACGGGCAGGGCCTCGGCCTGGCGATACGCCTGCACCGCCCGGGCCCGGTCGCTGCTCTTTTCCAGCTGCTCCCCTTCGGCCAGGAGGCGTAAAAAGGCCGCGTTCTGCCGCCCCGCATGGAAGGGCGCGATCTCCTCCGGCGTTTCCTCTGGCGGCAGGGCGAGGCGGGGGAAGACCTGGCGCGCCCCTTCGAAGAGGAAGAAATTCTGCGCGATCGGGTGCAGGTCGCGGCGCCGGTTGAAGAATTCCCGGTAGCGGGCGAGCTCCTCGAGCGAATCCGCCCTGCGCGGGTCGTAGCGCAGCATCCCCAGGGCGTGCGGGTCGAGGCAGTCCTCGGCCAAAAGCGCGATGCGCCCTTCCATTTCGCGCGCCAGCCGCTCCCCGGCGTCGTCGAGGTTCGCGGTGGAGAGTTCCCGGGCCCGCAGCCGCTGCTCGTAGAGGGAGACCACGCTGAAGCCGAGCAGGACGAGGGTGGCCACCAGCACCGCCAGGAGGTAGAGGCGGACGGCCTTCAGGCGGAGGGTGCGGTTGTTTCTTCTCAGGAGCGCCATAGGGTTCGAAAGCCCGCTGATGGTTGAAAACAAACATACTATGGGGTTTGGCGCCGGGGATCAAGGAAAATTGCGGCGGGTGGCCCCGGCGTTTTTCGGTAAATCCCCCGCCGGCGCGGCCGATGAGGCTAGGGAATTGCTTATTGCCGAGGAGACCATGGACCCGATCGCCGAAGATTTCTTCCCCCCCATGCCCGCCAGGCTCGAGGAAACCGGGCTCAACGTGAAGTTCGTCAGCGCCCTGCTGTTTCGGAGCATGTACCTGCTGGGGCTCGAGACCAACGTGGCCATCGCCGCCCAGCTCCGGCTGGGGCAGGGGATCGTCGACGACCTGCTCGGCAAACTCAAGCAGCAGGGGTTCATCGAGATCAAGGGGTTCGAGGGGGCCGACTCCCGCGTCGCCCGCTACTCCCTCACGACCGCGGCTCGGGACCTCGCCATCGAATCGGCCCGCCAGTGCGAGTACGTGGGGCCCCTGCCGGTCCCCCTGGCCCAGTACCAGGAGCAGGTGGTGCGCCAGGGCCTCGCCAACGAGCAGATTTCGATGGAGCGGCTCGCTTCGGCCCTCTCCCACCTGGTGCTTCCCGCGAGCGTGATCCGCCGCCTCGGCCCCGCGGTCAATTCGGGGCAGTCGCTCCTGATCTACGGCCCCCCCGGCAACGGGAAAAGTTCGATCAGCGAGGCGATCGGGCGGGCGTTCGCGCAGCCGATCTTCATCCCCCACTGCGTCGAGGTGGACGGGCAGGTGATCCGCGTCTACGACCCCACCGTGCACGAGGAGATCCGGGAGGAGAAGAGCGGGGCGGGGGACTACCGCGAGCTTCTGAAGAAGAGGCCCGACCCGCGCTGGACCCGCTGCCGCCGCCCGGTGGTGGTGACCGGGGGGGAGCTGACCCTCGAGATGCTCGACCTCGATTTCGACCAGACGGCCAAGTTCTACGAGGCCCCGCCGCAGATGAAGGCGATCGGGGGGGTCTTCATCATCGACGATTTCGGCCGGCAGCTGGTGCGCCCCAAGGACCTGCTCAACCGCTGGATCATCCCGCTCGAGCGCCGGGTGGATTACCTGAAGCTCCACACCGGAAAAAAGTTCGACGTGCCGTTCGACGAACTGGTGATCTTCTCCACCAACCTCTCGCCCCGCGAGCTGATGGACCCCGGGCTGATGCGGCGGGTCAAGTACAAGCTCCATCTCGACCCCCCCTCGATGGCCGACTACGTCAGCATCTTCCAGGGGGTCTGCCGGCGCAGGGAGATGGACCTTCCGGACGAGATCCTCTCCTGGCTGCTCGAGGATTTCTACCCCCGCCACGGCGGCTCCTGCGCGGCGTTTCACCCCGCCTTCATCGTGGAGCACGCCGAGGCCACCTGCCGCTACATGGGGCGCGAGCCGCGCCTGACCAGGGACCTCGTGGCCGACGCGCTCGAAAACCTCTTCCTGGTGGAACGCGCGCCAGGGGCGTCCGCGCCCGGGGCGTCCGCGCCCGAGTCGTCCGCGCCCGAGTCGTCCGCGCCCGCCGTAGGGTCCGCCCGGGCCGAGCGCGCCTCCTGATTGGGATTGATTTTCCTCATCCATAGGATTTTCATTAGGGGAGGAGGAGGCTTCATGCGCCGACCGCTCGTTTTGCTTTTGCTCTCTTGTTCTGTTGTTTCCCTCGTTGCCGCCGAAGCGGAAAAACCCGCATTTCGATGGATCGACCCCGCCGGGGAGACCGCGGGGGTGAGCCTGGCCACGCGCCGGGCGGAGTCGCTCGAGGCGGCCGTTGTCACCGGCCCCCCGGTCGAGATCGAGGTCCGGCGCGAGGTGTCGGGGGCCACCACCCGCGTCACCCGCACCGTCTACGGGAAGGACGTCAACGGGCGGCGGCGGCTGGTCGAGACCGTCGTCGAGGAGATCGGGGAGCTGAAGGGGGGCGGTCACGACGCCACCCGCACCGTTTCCCGGGCCGGCCCGGGCGGCGCGATGCGGGCGGTCGAGCGGCAGACGCAGCGGGCGGTGCCGGAAGGGGAGGGGTTCGAGGTCACCTTCCGCTCCCTGGTCCCGGGCGTGTCGGGCGCCATGGAGGAGCGGGAGCGGGTGCGCCAGAGCGAGCGGCGCGACGGGGAGGCGGTCGAGATCGACCGCGTGCGCTACCAGCCCGACCTGTCGGGTAAGTGGAGCGTCGTCGAACGGCGCGTGAGCCAGAGCACCGCGGCGGAGGGGGAGACGCGCACCGATGAGGCGCTCTACAGCTACGACGTGAACAACCGGCTCAGGCTCGAGCGGCAGGTCGAGGCGCGGGAGTGGAAGGATTCGGCCGGCCGGAGCCGGATGGAGGCCCAGATCTTCAATGCCGACCTTGAAGGCAGGCTCCGCTTTGCCGGCCGGGTCCGGCAGAGCCGGCGGGAGCTGGGGGACGGGGGTGTGGAAACGGTCGAAACCCGCGAGGAGGCGAGTCCCGCCGCCCCGGGCGAGGGGGTGCGGGTGGTGCGCCGGATCGTCGAGCGGAGCGCTCCCGCGGGAGCCGAAAGGACCCGCCGGGTGCTCGAGGTGCAGGAACCCTCTCCGAACGGGGGGATGCGCGTCACCCACACCCGGGAGACGGTGGAGACCCGGTAGCCCGGCCTACCTCGTCACATCTATCAGCGACAGCGGGTCGACGCGGGCGCCGGAGAGGGTGACGGTCCAGTGCAGGTGGGGGCCGGTCACGCGGCCGGTCGCGCCCACCTTTCCGACGATCTCCCCCTTCTTGACGACGTCCCCGGCCTGGACCGACATCTCCGAGAGGTGGGCCAGGTAGGAGCAGGCGCCCAGGCCGTGGTCGAGGATCACGGTGAGGCCGGAGTAGTAGAGGTCCTGGGCCAGCGCCACCCGGCCGGCGTTGGGGGCGGCGACGGGGGTGCCGGCGGCGCCGCGCAGGTCGACCCCGGTGTGGGGCTTGCGCGGCTGGCCGTTGTAGACCGTGCGCTTGCCGAACTCGCTGATCAGCGCGCCCGGGACCGGCTTGGCGAAGGGGCCGCTCCAGAGGCGCGCGGGGGAGAGGGCGCCGAAGACGGCCTCCACCTCGGCGCTCTCGCGCTCGATCCGGGCGAGCACGGCTGCAGGCGGGGTCACGTATTTCGGCTCGACCTTGAGATGGCGGGTGGGGAAGCTCTTCCCGCGCACGGTGAGGGTGTCGGCGCCCGTGATCTTTTCGCCCCCCGGCAGCGTCCCCTCGAGCCGCAGGGTGTAGGTCCCCGGCTTCGTGCCGAGGTCGACCCCCACGAGGGCGTTCCAGGCCCCGTCGACGGGGAAGGCGGGGAAGGAGCGGCCGAAGGCGCGGATCTCGAGCGAGTCGAGCCGGGTCCCGATCCTGAGGAGCACGACCTCCCCGGGGGTGAGCGGACCCGCCGCGGAGATCGCGAGCGGCTGCCCGGAGGCCGGCACGGGGGGGTGCATCAGAAGCAGGAGCGGGAGCAAGGGGGCGAGGATTCGTAAGCGCATGGGGCGATTGTAGCGCAGGGGGGCGCGGATTTCGAGCCTTTCCGGGCACGCCAGGCCGGAAGGGGTGGAAAGTCGCGCCGCTTTTTGTTTTAATTTGGTAAGGCCGTCATCGGGGCCCGCGGGGCCGCCGGAGAAATCGAAGCCATCACCCTGGAGGGGATCATGAAAAGGAAAACGGTGGGAGTGCTGCTGTCCGGATGCGGGGTGCAGGACGGGAGCGAGATCCACGAGGCGACGCTCACGCTCTACTTTCTCGACAAGATGGGGGCCGACATCCTCTGCATGGCGCCGGGCAAGAACCAGGCCGACGTGGTGAACCACGTCACCGGCTCCCCCGTGGAGGAGACGCGCAACTGCCTGACGGAGGCGGCCCGGATCGCGCGGGGAAAGATCCGCGACGTGAAGACGGTGATGACGGACGACATCGACGCCCTCGTCATCCCGGGCGGGTTCGGCGCGGCCAAGAACCTCTGCACCTTCGCCGTCGACGGGGCCGACTGTCTCGTCGACGATGACGTGGCGGCGCTCTTGCGCGAACTGGCCCGGGCGGGCAAGCCGATCGGCGCCCTCTGCATCGCCCCCACCATCCTCGCCGCGCTTTTCGGGCGCGAACTCTCCCCGACGCTGACCATCGGGATGGACGGGGCCACCGCCGGGGCGCTCGAGGAGATGGGGGCGAAGCACAAAAAGGCGCAGGCGACCGACATCGTCGTCGACGAAAAGAACCGGATCGTGACCACCCCCTGCTACATGATGGCCCAGGGGATCGCCGAGGTGGGTGCGGGAGCCGAAAAACTCGTGGCCCGGATCCTCGAAATGATCGCGTGAGGGGGCTCGACACGGTCCTGTTCGACTGGGACGGGACGCTGGTCCATTCGGAGCGCGTCTGCTACGAGGCCTTCAGCCGGAGCATGGAGCATTTCGGCGTCCCCTTCAGCGAGGAGATCTACGCCCGGCACTTCACCCCCGACTGGAGGAGGATGTACCGCGAGCTGGGCCTCCCCGAGAGCCGGTGGGCGGAGGCGGAGGAGCTCTGGACCCGCCACTACGGGGAGCGGGTGCCCGAACTGCGCGCCGGGGCGGAGAACGTGATGCGCGCGCTCGGGGAGCGCGGGGTCCTCCTCGGGGTGGTCTCGAGCGGCTCCCGCGCCCGGGTGAAGGGCGAGATCGCCGCCCACGGTTTCTCCGGCTCCTTCGGCGCCGTCGTCTGCGGCGAGGACGTGCGCCTTCCCAAGCCCCACCCGGAGGGGGTGCTCAGGGCGCTCGGGCAGCTGCAGAAGGACCCTCGGCGCTCCTGCTACGTCGGGGACCACCCGGTCGACATGGAGACGGGGCGCCGGGCGGGGGTGCGCGTCTTCGGGATCCGGAGCGGTTTTCCCGCCCCCGGCCTCGGGGAGGCGGCCGACCGTCTCCTCGGCTCGCTCGACGAACTCCTGCTCTTCACCGAAAACTAGGTGTAGCGCACCAGGTCCCGCACCGCCTCGACGATCTCCTCCCGGTTCGGCTTGCTGAAGTAATCGCCGTCCCCCCCGGCCGCGGGGCGGTGCTCCCGGGCCGGCAGGGTGCGCGGCGGGGCCAGGAGCCAGTCGAACCCCCCCTGCTGTTCGATCACCTTCTGCATCATGTAGGCGGTGGCCCCGCCCGGGACGTCCTCGTCGACGAAGAGGATGCGGTGGGTGCGCCGGAGCGACTCGACGAGCCTCCCTTCGGTGTCGAAGGGGAGCAGGGTGCGGACGTCGACGACCTCCGCCTCGATCCCCGCCCGCGCGAGCAGTCCGGCCGCCTCGAGCGCGATGGCGCAGCAGGCGCCGTAGGTGGCGATCGTCACGTCGCGCCCCGGGCGCACGGTCTCGGGCACCCCCAGCGGGAGGGAAAACTCCCCGATGTTGTCGGGGAGCGGCGCCCGCAGCCGGTAGCCGTTGAGCACCTCCACCACCAGCGCCGGGTCGTCCGACCGGAAGAGGGTGTTGTAGAAGCCGGCGGCCTGGGTGGCGTCGCGGGGGACGCAGACATGGATCCCCCGGACGAGGTTGAGGATCCCCGCCATGGGGGAGCCGGAGTGCCAGATCCCCTCCAGCCGGTGCCCGCGGGTGCGGATGATGACGGGCGCCTTCTGCCCGCCGCGGGTGCGCCAGCGGAGCGAGGCCAGGTCGTCCGACAGCACCTCGAGGGCGTAGTGGATGTAGTCCAGGTACTGGATTTCGGCGATCGGGCGGAAGCCGCGCAGCGCCAGGCCGATCGCCTGGCCGATGATGGTGGCCTCGCGGATCCCGGTGTCCATGACCCGGTCGGCCCCGTACTTCGCCTGCAGCCCCGCAAACCCCTGGTTGACGTCCCCCAGCCGTCCCACGTCCTCCCCCATGGCCACGAGTTCGGGGTGGCGCTCGAAGGCGGCGTCGAAGCAGGCGTTGAGGATCTCGAACCCCTGCCGGACGGGGGATTGTTCCGAATAGCGGGCGGGGACCGGCGTGACGCGGAGGGGGGAGCGGGCCGATTCGCTGTAGAGGTGCGACCCGTAGCGTTCCGCGGCCGCTTTCTTCTGCCCGGCGATCCAGCTCGTGAGGGCGGGGTCTTCCCCCCCGAGGAGCTGCGCCTCGGCCGCGGCGGCCAGAAGATCCCGCCGCAGCGGGTGCGGGGCCTCCCGGAGCCGGCGCGCGGCGAGTTCGAACGCGCCGGGGTCGGCGGCTTCCCCGGCCGCGGCCTCGAGCAGCCCCAGGAGCCGGTCGCGCTCGGCGTCGAGCGGGGCGCGGTAGGCGCTCCAGGCGCGGTCGCGCGCGTCGAGCGCGTGCGCCTTTTCCTCCCCCTCGATGGCGTTGAGCTCCTCCGGGGTCGCGAACGCCCCGGAGATCAGCCACGCGCGCATCCTGAGGAGGCAGTCGTGCTCCCGCTCCCACTTGAGGCGCTCGGGGGGCTTGTAGCGCTCCTGGCTCCCTGAGGTGGAATGCCCGTGCGGCTGCGTCAGTTCGGTGACATGGACGATGCCGGGCACGTGGTCGCGCCGCACCGCCGCGGCGGCCTCCTGGAAGGTGCGGTAGAGCGCCGCGTAGTCCCACCCGCACACGCGGAAGATGCGGATCCCGCAGCCGGCGCAATCGGCCGCGCCGGCGCTTTCGCGGAAGCCCTCGAGGATGATCGAGATGTCGCTCTTGGCGAGCTGCAGCTCGTTGGGGACCGAGATGCCGTAGCCGTCGTCCCAGATCGCCAGGAGCATCGGCGCCTGCATGACGGCGACGGCGTTGATCGATTCCCAGAAAGCCCCTTCCGCGCAGGAGGCGTTGCCGATGGTGCCGAAGGCGATCTCGTTGCCGCCGTCGCTCCAGCGCCCGGCGCCCAGGTCCGGCCGCCGGCGGTAGAGCTTGGAGGCCAGGGCGAGCCCGACCAGGCGCGGCATCTGCGCCGCCGTCGGCGAGAGGTCGGCCGAGGAGTTCACCCCCTCGAGCTGGTGGCGCCACCGGCCGTCCGCGTCGAGCAGCCGCGTGGCGTAATGCCCCGTCATGTGGCGCCCGCCGAACCAGGGCTCGGCGTCGGGGTCGGCGTGGGCGTAGAGCTGCGCGAAGAACTGCTCCGGGGTGACCAGCCCGAGGGCCAGCATCAGCGCCTGGTCCCGGTAATAGCCCGACCGGAAATCGCCGGGGCGGAAGGCGCGGGCCAGGGCGACCTGCGCCGCTTCCTTGCCGTCGCCGAAGATGCCGAACTTGGCCTTCCCCGAAAAGACCTCCTGGCGGGCGACGATGCTGAGGAAACGGCCGAGCCACGCGGTGCGGTAGTCCTCGAGGACGGCGGCCCGGTCCGGGAGTGCGGCGGCAAGCGGCGGTTTTTTCTTCATGGGCGCGCCCCTTTCTTTCCTGCCTTCCATTGTAGCGCATAACGGGGGCGGGCGCCCGCCGGCGGAGAAGAATCGGGGGGCAAAAGAGTATTCCGTCCCCCCCTTCCGCCCGATAAGGGGGGCGAAGGAGGCGATGTGTGAACGGTATCATCCTGCTCGACGCCGCCCTGCGGCCCCTGGCGGGCGACCCGGAATCGGTCAGGATCCTGGCCTACCCGAACCCGGCGGATCGTCCCGAGGCGCTCGACGCCCTGATCGGGGACCGGATCCTCTCGATCCTCGACGCGGAGCAACTTGCCGCCGAGGGCTCCACGGTGGCGCAGCTGCAGTCGGGGAAGCGCCGCTACCTCTGCCGCGCCTTCCAGCTCGCCACCCGCTGGGCGCAGGGCGTGCCCGACGCTTCCGTCGCCCTGCTCCTCGAGCGGGGGCTCGCGGCGGCGCCCGGCGGGCGCGACCGGCGCGCGCGGGGGCTCGCGGACCCCTTCGGCTTCGCCCCCGACCCCGCTCTCTACTGCCTCACGCGCGCGCACCGGGACGTGCTGGCCGCGCTCCGCACGGTCCTGCGCGAGGGGCGCGGCGCCGCCGCGCTCCTGGGACAGGCGGGAATGGGGAAGACGACGCTGCTGGCCTTCCTGGCGGGGAGCCTCCGGCGGCAGTGCGATTTCGTCCACCTCTCCGGCCCCTCGAGGGGGAGCGGGCAGCTGGCGCGGGCCGTCATGGGGGCCCTCGGGATCGAAGGGGGGGATTGCGCCGCCGCCGACGCCCCGGGGCGCCTCGAGCGGGAGCTCGTCCGGCGGGCCCTCGCGGGCCGGCGCGCGGCCGTCATCGTCGACAACGCCCAGGAACTGGACGGGGACGCGCTCGGACGCCTCGTAGCGCTGGCGGAGCCGGCGCTCGGGCGGCAGCGGCTGCTGACCGTGATCCTGGCCGGGAGGCCGGGGCTGGCCGACCGCCTCGCGGGGCGGGGGGAAGAGGCGCCCGGCCGGCGGATCGGCGTCTACTGCCGGCTGACGCCCATGGACGCGGCCGAGACGCGCGGGTACGTGCTCCACCGGCTCCGGCTTTCCGGCTGCGCCCCGGGGGCCTTCACCCCCGCGGCCCTCGACCTGGTGGCCCTGTATTCGCGCGGCATCCCGCTCAGCGTCAACATGCTCTGCCGCCACTCCCTGTCGCTGGCCGCCTCGATCGGCCTCCCGGCCGTGGACGAACGGATCGTGGAGGACTCGGCCTACGACCTGGTCCTGCGCTCGCAGGCGCTCTCCCCCTGGGACGAGGGGGGGGGCGGGGGCCGCTCCCGCGCGAAACCCCACCTTTACGTGGTCAAGAGCTAGATTCCGGTCCGCGCGCCCCGGGCGCCAGGAGGGGGTGGTCCAGGACACGGCCGATCTCGGGGACGACCAGGTCGGCGGCGGCCAGCCACTTTGCCCCGAGGGTGCTCCGCACGGCGACGCACGTCATCCCGGCGGCGCGGGCGGCCTCGATCCCCAGCGGCGCGTTCTCCACCACGAGGCACTCGCGGGGCTCGACATCGAGCGCGCGGGCCGCGGCGAGCCAGGGGTCGGGGGCGGGTTTCGTGCGCCCGGCCCCGTCGCCGGTGACGACGGCCCCGAAGCACTCCCGCAGCGCGTCGTCCAGGAGGAGGCGGACGTTGCGCGAGTCGCTGCCGGTGACCAGGGCGAGGCGGTATCCGCGCTCCCGCAGCTCCCGCACCACCCGGAGGGCGCCCGGGAAGGGGCGGACCTCCAGGATGGCCTGGAAGTAGCGGCGCTTTTCCTCGAGGAACGCCTCCCGCTCCCCGGGCGGGATCTCCACCCCCGATTCCCGCATCAGGAGGGGGAGGATGTCGCCCGAGCTGCGCCCTTCGTTGCGGAGAACGGTCTCGTCCCGGATCGTCCCCCCGCGCAGCTCGAACGCCCGGCGCCACGCCCGGCAGTGGTAGCCGAGGGTGTCGAACAGCACCCCGTCGAGGTCGAACAGGACCGCCCGGATCATCGCCGCGCTCCGGCGTCCGGCCGCGACAACCCCATCAGGGCCGAGGCGCGGAGCGCGGCCACGGTGAGGGGGTCGTCTTCCTCCGCCCCCCGCCACTGCTGCCAGAACAGGCTCATCTCCCGCTGCGCCGCCTCCGCTGCCCCCTTGCGCTGCAGCAATTCGGCCAGGTGCAGCCTGGCCTCGGCGTAACGGGGGTTGTAGGAGAGGCTGTCGAGGTAGGCCTGCTCGGCCTCCTCCTCCTGCCCCATCCGCTCGTGGATCTTCCCGATCAGGTCGAAGAAGAAGGCGCAGTCGTACGGGGTGCTCCAGTACCCGAGCTTGTCCCGGATCCAGACCAGGTCGTTGACGGCGGCCGCGGCCTCGGCGCGGCGCCCCTCCTCGGCCAGGATGCGGGCGTTCAGGTAGAGCCAGTACTTGTAGGCCGGCTTGTAGTTCATCGCGGTGATGGAGCTGGAATCGAGGATATCGCGCAGCTGCCCCAGGGCGCGGCGCGCGGCCGCGAGGTCGCCGCGGCCGATCTCGATCATGCCGAGGATCCAGACCAGCTCGTCGTGGGGGGCGTCGTACTGGACCGAGCCGAGCAGCCCCAGTCCGCGGCGGCACATTTCGCGCGCCTCCGCCGCCCGCCCCGCGCGGTAGTGGACGTAGGCCAGCGCCGCGTACGACTGCGCCATCTGCACCTTGTCGTCGGTGGCTCCGGCGATCGACCGGAGCCGCTCCAGGGCGGCGTCGCCGCGCCCGGTCAGCATCTCGATGAAGGCGAGGTTGCGGATGGCGTAGAAGATGTCGGGGTCCATCTCGATGGCGCGCGATTTCATCTCCCGGGCGCGCTCGTATTCCCCCGCCTGCATGTGGGCGTCCCCGAGGCTGTCGTAGGCGTTGGCGCTCCGGTCCAGCTCGAGGTAACGGCGGCAGGCCTCGAGCGCCCTGGCGTGCTCCCCCTTCCAGGAGTAGCAGTAGGCCAGGTGGTTGTAGACGCGGGCGTAATCGGCGTCGAGGCTGAGCGCGTCCTGGTAGCGGCTGATCGCCTCGTCGACGTCGGCGGTGTGGAAGTACGACTCGGCCAGTTCGTAGAGGTACTCCCGCTTGTGCGGGCGCAGCCCGATGAGGCGCTGCAGGTAGACGCGCTCGTCGAACGGCTGGCCGAAGACACGGGCCAGGAAGGCCTCCACCCGCAGCTGGTCCTCCTCGGTCAGGGCCCCCGACTGGCGCCGGGCGGCCAGGATTTCCGACTGCGCCGCGTCCCACTGGTTCTGGAAAATCCGGACCTCGCCCAGTTTGAGGTGGGCCAGGGCCAGGTTGGGGTCGATCTCGAGCGCGGAGCGGAGCTCCCGTTCGGCCGAGTACATGTCGAAGCTCTCCCAGGCCCGCGCGCCGCGGTGGTAGTGGCGCAGCGCGTCCCAGCGCGGCGAGAGCAGCTCGACCGCGGTGCGGTAGGCGCGGGGGCGGGCGCGGTAGCGGCGCTCCGCCGCGGCGGGGGCGTAGGCCTCGAGCGTGTACCGCGCCAGTTCGTCGATCCCCTGGTTGAGCAGGTCGTCGACCCCCCGGAAACGCCGGACCTGGACGCTCGCGCGGCCGCGGATGCGGCAGTCGAGGCGGATCTCGAGCTGGCCCAGCGAGTCGCTCACGTGCCCGCCGACCCGCACCGCGGGCTCCAGCCGCCGCTCGCGCCACGGCAGGCGCTCGAGCAGGGACGCGGCTCCGGCGCTTTGACGGCGCGCCCGCTCCATCCGGAGGAGGTGGCCGAATTCCTTGCCGTCGAGCACGCTGATCTCGGGGAACTGGGAGAGGGTGCGCCCGAGGACGAAGCTCACCACATCGGCGTCGACCGATTCGGAGCCGCCCGTGAAGTCCGCGAACTCGATGCAGGGGAGGTAAACCGGACGGGGGAGGAGGTAGAGGGCCGAAAGGGCCAGGGCCAGCAGGGCGAGGAGGGCGAGCGCGGCGGTCTTCGGGCGGCGGAGGCGCGAGAGGAGGGCCGGGAGGGGGCGCCCCGTCGTTTCGGGACGGGGCGCGCTCCCCGCGGGACGGGCTTGTGCCCGGAAGAGGGCCCAGGGACGGCGGTGCGGCCCGGAGGCGGCGGGGGCGGGTTCGGCCGGGGGCGGGGGCGGGGCGCCGGGGACCGCCCGGGCGAGTTCGCGGTCGCGCCGGATCCGCCTGAAATCGGCGCGCAGGTCGGCCGCGGTCTGGTAGCGCAGCTCCCGGTCCTTTTCGAGCAGGCGGCAGATGGCGTCTGCAAGCCTCGGGGAAATCTCCGGGTTGAGCCGGTTCGGGGGGGCGGGGACGCGGGTCAGGATCTGCTGGAAGAGGACGGGGTGCGACTTCCCGGTGAAGGCCGGGAGGCCGGTGGCCATCTCGTAGAGGACCGAGCCGAGCGAGAAGAGGTCCGAGCGCCCGTCGAGTTCCTCCGAGAGCGCCTGTTCGGGCGACATGTAGGGGAGGGTGCCGATGGCCACCTGCGGGGAGCTCAGGTACTCGGGCGAGATCTCGTCCCCCTGCGCGGCGGGGTCGGGGGCCTCGCCGGCCGCGGCCAGCTTGGCCAGGCCGAAATCGAGGATCTTGACGCCGCCGCGGCGGGTGACGAAGATGTTCGCGGGCTTGAGATCCCGGTGGATGATGCCCTTCGAGTGCGCCGCCTCCAGGGCGTCGGCGATTTCGAGCCCGAGGGCGAGGATGCGGTCCTCCTCGAGCGGCCTGTGCGGGAGGAGCTGCCGCACGGTTTCCCCCTCGAGCAGTTCCATGGCGATGAAGGGGCGCCCCTCGTGCTCCCCGATTTCGTAGATGGTGCAGATATTGGGGTGGTTGAGCGAGGAGGCCGCGCGCGCCTCGCGCTTGAAGCGCTGCAGGTAGGCCGGCTGGACGGCCAGCCGCTCGGGCAGCAGCTTGAGGGCGACCTCGCGGCCGAGGCGGGTGTCGCGGGCCCGGTAGACGAGGCCCATCCCCCCCTCCCCCAGCTTCTCCAGGATCTCGTAGTGTCCAACGATTTCGGCCATCCGCTCTCCCCGGGATTCGCAAGCGCCGCGGTGCGACTACCATAACCCAAAAGGCGCGCCGAAGCCAGCGGCCGGTGGATGGGCGTGCCGAAGCCGGCGGCCGGTGAATGGGGCGGCGGGGCGCCGGCCGGGCCTCCCCGGCGGCCTAAAGGAAAAAGCTTTTGGAAATCGGGAAGGGCCGTTACAATGGCGGGAAAAGGGTGGTGGGCGCCACAGGACTCGAACCTGTGACCCCTGCGGTGTGATCGCAGTGCTCTACCAGCTGAGCTAGGCGCCCCCGGCGAAGATAGTATTTAACATTCCGGTTCCCATTTGTAAATAGACTTTCCACGGGAGGTTCATTTAATGTCGGCCAACAGCAAATATCCCCTTCGGACCTGGATCCTCTCTCTCGCGTGCCTTCTGGTGGCCGCCCTGGCGGCGGTTCCTTCCATCCCCGCCCAGGAAGCCGGCGTCGATGACATCAAGTACGCGGAGGACTACGAGCGCCTCCAGGCGATCGCGGCGGTGAAAAACCCGACGCAGCGGGCACAGCAGATCGCGGCCATCTACAAGGAGCGGCCCGATATGGACTCGCGGCTCACGGCCTACGCCGACGGGCTTTTCACGGAGAACCTGGATGCGCTCCTCAAGCAGGGGAACTCCATCGCGGTGCGCGGCCTCTCGGAGCGGGCCCTCGGCGCGCGGCCGAAGTTCGGCGAGGCCTACCTCTATCTCGGGGTGGCGCTCAAGAACGAGGGGAAGATCGAGGAAGCGATGATGGCGTTCGCCAAGTGCCACCTGATCCAGAACCGTTTCCAGAAGAGGGCGAAGACCCAGCTCGACATCGCCTACCGGGCCCGGAACAAGGGGAGCCTCATCGGGCAGGAAAAGATTCTCGCGGCCGCGCAGAAAGAACTGAACTAGTCCGCGGCCGCCCCGTCCGCCTTGGACGCCCCGTCCGCCTCGGACGCTTCCGCCCGGATCGACCCGCGCAGCCTGGCCCAGCGCAGGTCGGCCGTTTCCAGCACGGCGCCCGAGAGGTTGGCCCACCGCAGGTCCGCGCTCCGCAGGTCGGCCCCGGAGAGGTCGGCGCGGCGCAGGTCGGCCCGGCGCAGGAGGGCGGCGCTCGCATCGGCCAGGCGGAGATCGGCCTTGCGCAGGACGGCGCCGCACAGGTCCGCCTTGCGCAGGACCGCCCGGCGCAGGTCGGCTTTCAGAAGGGAGGCGCGGCGCAGGTCGGCGCGCCCGAGGAGTGCGCCCCTCAGGTCGGCGCGGCGCAGGTCCGCGCCCCTGAGGTCCGCTCCCCTGAGGTCGGGGCTCCCGGCGAGTGCCGCGCGCCAGGAGTTCCAGATCCCGATGTCCGCGCTCCTGAGCGCGTCGATCAGCACCGTGAGGTGTTCCTTGTCCGCCATGCTCCTCCTGTCCCCGGCCCGCGCGCAAGCCCGGGCGGGTGCCGAGGACATTTACTACGTCCTAAAACGATGGATGTTTCGCGCACCCGCATGGGCAGAGGAGAATACCAAGACCTTAGTCGGGGAAATCGCAGAGGCGAGGATCCGGGGTAGCCGATGGTGGATGGTGGGGGGATCGAACCCCCGACCTCCGCATTGCGAACGCGGCGCTCTCCCAGCTGAGCTAACCACCCACGGTCGGCATTTCGGAGTCGCATTATCCATGATCGGGCCGTCGCTGTCAATCGGTGTTCGGGCCCGGGGGGCGGGGATGGGGCGCGGGGCAAAATGCCGGCAAGAAATTTCCCCACGGACCGGGGGGCGTGATATACTCCCGTTTTTCATGGCGCAGGAGAGTGCAGGGCGGCTGGACCTTTACCCACATTTCTGAGGATCAAAAGCTTGTCTGGAAAGAAAAACATCCCACCCCAAACGGCGGAACTGATCGACAAGGCGCTCGAAACCATCATCGACCAGTGGTACCTGAGCGTCAGCGACTACTACATCACAACGGAAAAGAAGACCGAAAACCCCGACATCTTCGGCCCCGCCGAGCTCAAGCGTTTTCACGACGAAAACGGGCACAGGATCAAGTTCGATAAGGGCGATCTCGATTTCACCTACGGCCTGTCGGTGACGGCCGACGAGGCGGAGTGCGGCATCGAGGTGAGCGTCAACAACAAGGTCCCGAATTTCGACTACGCCGAGCTGGCGCGGCGGATCGCCGACTACTACCGGGCCAACAGCGAGAAGGCCGTCGAGGGTTTCAAGAAAATCAGGAAGACGCGCAACTGCGACGTGTTCACCCTCGGGGAGGACATCGCCGGGAGCATCAAGGTGGAGACGCGCGAGGGGAAGGCCGACATCGTGCGGCTCTCCTTCGGCATCCGGGACAGTCTGCTCGAGGAGCTGATCGCGGACCCCGCCAACTTCATGGAACTGATCCACCACTACTGCGTGGCCCCGCTTCGGCGCATCTACGCCGAGGTGTACCGGATCAAGCGGAGATAAACCCGCGCCCTCGACGGGCGCGGCAAGGCGGCCGGCGGCTGCCCGACCCCGGAGCATGGGTCTCTCCGGCGGCGGGCGGCTTTTTTTTTGCCCCGGCCCGGTGGCTATTCGGCCGCGGCCCGGCCGAGGTGGATGGTGAAGGGCCCGACCGGCCTGCGCGTCCCCTCCTCCTCCAGTTTCGGGATGTAGAGGGTGGCCCCCTCGAAGAGGCTCTTCTTGCGGTCCGGGTTATAGAAGAAGAGGAAGCCGTCGGTGACCGACGCCGGCGCCATCGAGGCGTTGATCAGCTCCTTGGAGGTGAAATCGGACAGGGGCGACCCCGCGCGGGTGGAGGTCGCGTCGTCCCCGGAACCGATCCCCGGCATCCTCGCGGTCAGGCCGGAGCGGGTCACGTCGTCCACCACGATGGTCCCGGGGGTCGAGTAGATCTGCTCCCCCGCGGAGGTGATGAGGATGATGTTCCGGGTGCGGATGTTGAGGAAGCCGGTCGTCCCGTTCTGGATGATGATGTGGACGGGGTTGTACCCGCGCGAGTTCAGGTCCTTGATGTCGAAAGCGGTATACGATTTCTCGTCGTCCGGGTAGGGGTCGGCGGCGATGGTCGCCCCGCCTACGGTCGCCCGGGCCGGGTAGCTTTCGATCGGACGGACCGGCACGGTCTTGATCTCGTAGGCGGCGGCCGCGATGCCGCCGGCCAGAATCAGCAACGAAAACCAGAAGCCCCGTCTTTTCATAGCCCGTTTATCATAACACACCCCCCCAATCCTGGACATCCACCCTTTTGGGTCATCGGGTCAAAGAGTGGATGTCCAGGATTAGCCGGAGCAGGTCAAAAGGGTGGATGTCCAGGATTTTTTTGGGGGCTGGGGAGATTGACAATAACACACTCAGGTTCTATATAAGGGTGACGCTAAGGATGGGCGTCCGCATCGAGATTGCATTCATGCTAAGCGTTTGGAAGTGGATCCGAATCCTGAAGGAGGAGAGAGATGGGTAAGATTATCGGAATTGACCTGGGCACCACCAACTCTGTAGTAGCCGTCATGGAGGGGGGGGAGCCCAAGGTGATCACCAACCCCGAGGGGGGCCGGCTGACCCCGTCCGTGGTGGCCATGGGGAAGAACAGCGAGCGTTTCGTCGGGCAGGTGGCCAGGCGGCAGGCGGTGACCAATCCCGAAAACACGATTTTTTCGATCAAGCGGTTCATGGGGAGGAAGCTGGCCGAGGTCGACGAAGAGGCCAAACTGGTGCCCTACAAGGTCAGCGGGGGCCCCAACGGGGACGTGCAGGTGAAGATGGGCGACAAGACCTACAATCCTCCCGAAGTTTCGGCCATGATCCTGCAGAAGATGCGCCAGGCGGCCGAGGAATACCTGGGGGAGAAGGTGGAAAAGGCCGTCATCACCGTCCCCGCCTACTTCAATGACAGCCAGCGCCAGGCGACGAAGGACGCGGGCCGGATCGCGGGGATGGAGGTGGTCCGCATCGTCAACGAGCCCACGGCCGCGGCCCTGGCCTACGGTCTGGACAAGAAGAAGGACGAGACGATCGCCGTCTACGATTTCGGGGGCGGGACGTTCGACATCTCCATCCTGGAGGTCGGCGAGGGGGTCGTGGAGGTCAAGTCGACCAACGGCGACACCCATCTCGGGGGCGACAACATCGACCAGCGCCTGATGGACTGGATCATCGAGGAGTTCAAGAAGGACCAGGGGATCGACCTCTCCAAGGACAAGATGGCGCTGCAGCGGCTGCGCGAGGCGGCGGAAAAGGCCAAGATGGAGCTCTCCTCGGTGATGGAAACCGAGATCAGCCTCCCCTTCGTCACCGCCGACGCCTCCGGGCCGAAGCACCTGAACATGAAGCTGACGCGGGCCAAATTCGAGCAGATGGTGGAAGACATCCTGCAGCGCACCATCGCCCCGCTCAAGCAGGCGCTTTCCGACGCCGGCCTCAAACCGGGGGACATCGACGAGGTGGTCCTCGTGGGGGGCTCGACCCGGATCCCGCGGGTGCAGAAGCTGGTGAAGGACATGTTCGGCAAGGACCCGCACAAGGGGGTGAACCCGGACGAGGTCGTGGCGGTGGGGGCGGCGATCCAGGCGGGGGTGCTCGCCGGGGACGTCAAGGACCTCCTGCTTCTCGACGTGACGCCGCTCTCTCTCGGCATCGAGACCCTCGGGGGGGTGTTCACCAAGCTGATCGAAAAGAACACCACCATCCCCACCCGCAAGTCGGAGATCTTCAGCACGGCGGCCGACAGCCAGACGTCGGTCGAAATCCACGTCCTGCAGGGGGAACGGGCCATGGCACGCGACAACCGCACCCTGGGCAAGTTCCACCTGGTGGGGATCCCCTCGGCCCCGCGCGGCGTCCCGCAGATCGAGGTCACCTTCGACATCGACGCCAACGGGATCGTGAACGTTTCCGCCAAGGACATGGCCACGAGCAAGGAGCAGAAGATCACCATCACCGCCTCGAGCGGCCTCAGCAAGGAAGAGATCGAGCGCATGCAGCAGGACGCGCAGTCCCACGCCGAGGAGGACCAGAAGAACCGGGACAAGATCGAGGCCAAGAACCGGCTCGACAGCCTGATCTACAACACCGAGAAGCTGCTGGCGGAAAACCGCGACAAGATCTCCGAGGCGGACGCCTCGACCCTGGACGCGGCGCTCGGCAAGGCCAGGACGGCGCTCGAGGGCGCGGCCGAGGCGGCCGAGATGAACGCGGCGGCCGAGGAGCTGACCCAGGCGTCGCACCGGCTGGCGGAGGCGATGTACCAGAAGACGGCCGGACAGCAGCCGCCCGACGCGGGGGGCTCCGCTGGCGGGGATGCGGCCGGCCCGGGCAAGAAGGAAGATGATGTCATCGACGCGGAATATGTCGATATGGACAAGAACGAGAAGTCCTAGTCTCGACGACGCGGGCGGCCGGCGTTCTTCCGGCCGCCCGCCGGGGATCGATCATGAAGGAAGAGGTCGTCACCTGGGTGCCCCCCACCGATTTCTACGAGACCGCCGGCGAGTACGTCCTGTGCGCCGAAATCCCGGGCGTGGAGCTCGAGGACATCCGGCTCGAGTTTTCCGGGCGGACTCTCACCATCCGGGGGGAGCGGCGCTTCGACACCTGCTGCGAGGACGAGAACTACCAGAGGCTGGAAGGGCAGCGCGGCAGGTTCCTGCGCCGCTTCGAGCTTCCCGAGGCGGCGGAGACGGAGAAGGCGCGGATGAGGCTTGCCGACGGGCTGGTGCACCTGGTGCTGCCGAAATCGGGCGCCCGGGGACCGCGCGGGGGAAAAAGGCGCTAGTATGGCTGGCAAAGAGGATTTCTACACCATTCTGGGAGTGCCGCGCGGGGCCAAGGAAGCCGAGATCAAGAAGGCCTACCGGCGCCTGGCCCGGAAGAACCATCCCGACGTGAACCCGGGGGACAAGTCCGCCGAGGAGCGCTTCAAGAAGATCCAGGAAGCCTACGACGTGCTCAGCGACGCCAAAAAGCGGGCGGTCTACGACCAGTACGGCTTCTATTCCGACAATATCAGGGAGCAGGCGGGTGCACGCGGGAGGGGGGCCGGGGGGGGCGCCTCCCAGGGCTTCGATTTTTCCGGGGCCGGCTTCGGCGGGGGAGGTTTTCGCGACATCTTCAGCGAGCTTTTCGGGCGCGGGCGCCAGGAGGCGCCGACGCGGGGGGACGACCTCGAACAGCAGCTCAACATCTCGTTCATGGAGAGCATCCGCGGGTTTTCGGCCCGGCTCTCCATCGCCCGGCGCGAGGCGTGCACGGCGTGCGGCGGCACCGGCGCCGACCGCTCCCAGGGGCAGCAGGTCTGCCCCCGCTGCCAGGGATCGGGACAGGAGGCGCGGTCGCAGGGATTCATGAAGGTCTCCGGCCCCTGCCGGATGTGCGGGGGGAACGGCCGGGTCGGGGGGCGTTGCGGCGCCTGCGGCGGCTCGGGGAGCCGGCAGGTGCAGGAAACGGTCACGGTCCGGATCCCGCCCGGGGTGGCCAACGGGTACCGGATGCGGGTGGCGGGGAAGGGGAACGCGGGGAGGAACGGATCCCCCCCGGGGGACCTCTATCTCATCATATCGGTCCGGCCGCACGAGTTTTTCCGCCGGGAAGGGAACGACATCGTCTGTACCGTGCCGGTCACGGTGACGGAGGCGGCCCTGGGAGCCAAGATCGAGGTCCCCTCGGTCGGCGGGAAAGCGCTGCTGAAGATCCCCCCCGGCACCCAGAGCGGGCAGAAATTCCGGCTTCGGGGCAAAGGCGCCCCCTCGCTCAGGGGGGACGTGCCCGGCAACCAGATCGTCGAGGTGCGGGTGGTGGTCCCGCACGCGGCCGACGAGCGCTCCCGGGAGATCCTGAGGGAGCTCGCACGGCTGAACCCGGAGGACCCGCGCGCCGGCCTTCAGGGTTTATGACAGGAGGGAAGCGGTGGTAGGGCGTAAAAAGACAGGCTACATGATCAGCTCGGTGGCGGAGACGTACGGGATCCACCCCCAGACCCTGCGCCTGTACGAGCGGCTGGGGCTGCTCAAGCCCTCCCGGAGCGACGGGAACACCCGCCTGTACACCAGGGAGGACCTCCAGCAGCTGGAGGTCATCCTGACCCTGACGAGGGAGCTGGGGGTGAACCTCGCGGGGGTCGAGGTCATCCTGCACATGCGGGAAAAGATGGAGCAGCTGCAGCTGGAGATGGAGCAGCTGGTCACGTTCGTGCGCGAGCAGGTTTCCCCCTCCATGGCCGCCTCCATGCGGAGCGCGCTCGTGCGCGTGCCCGCAACCAAGATCGTGAGGAGCCGGAGATGAAGATACCCGTTTTTTGCGGGCTGGCGGTTCTGCTCCTGGCGGCGGCCGCCGCCGGTGAGGGAGACTACGCCCAGTCCTACGTGATCCTGATCAAGGGGGAGCCGGTCGGGAGCGAAAGCGTCAGGGAAACCGTCGGCGACGACGGGACCCTGACCTCGGTTTCCGAGCACGAGATCATCATCGCGGACGGCAACCGGTCCAGCCGCATGGCGTATACCGCGCGGATGGTCTTTTCGGCGGAGCGCGAGCTCATTTCCTACCACTACCGCTACACGAGCGGGTCGGCGGGCGATTCCTTCGAAGTGACGGTCGACGCCGGACGGCTCACGAGGGTGCTCACGCGCTCCGGGCAGACGAGCGAGATCACCGTCCCCTTCACCTCGGACATGGTGATCTTCGACTTCAACGTCTACCACCAGGCCGACTACCTCGCCGCGCGCTACGACGAGGACAAGGGGGGGGCGCAGACCTTCGCGAATTTCATCCCCGTCGTGGGCGCCGATCTCCCCCTCGTCCTCACCCCGGCCGGCACCGCGAAGCTGGAGACCGCGGCGGGGGAGGTGCCGGTCCGCAGTTTCCGCCTCGAGCTGGTCGGGATCTGGACGGGGAACCTCGCCGTGGACGGGCGCAACCGCCTGGTCCGGCTCAGCATCCCCGCCCGGGATCTCGAAGTCGTGCGCGCGGACCTGGCCCCGGGCGTCACGGGGCGCTCCTCACTTCGCTGAATTGCAGATGGCGCAGTCCAGGATCTGCTTCTTCAGAAACTGCTCCGTCTCTTCCTTGTTTACGGGGCCGGCGGAAAGATAACTGTAGAGGATGAACGTGGCCATGAATTCCTGCCGTGAATTCCGGCGGAAGGCCGACACCCGCGCCAGCGGGCGCTGCGTTTTGGCCGAGCCCACCTCTTTCATGCCGGCGCTCACGCGGAGGGTCAGGGCGCACGCGTCCGTTTCATCCGTGGTCGATTCCTTGAGCACCTCCTCGAAAAGGGGCAGGAAATCCTGGTACTGCTTCTGGATCTCCGGCGGCAGCTCCGCCGGCGGGACCATGATCAGCAGCCGCACGTTCTCGTGAACATTGACTTCCCGCTGCACCTTGTCCTGCGCCCGGCCACCCGCGCCCAAACAGAACGCCACCGCCACCGCCGCCAATATCCGAACATAGGGAAATCGCATAGCTTCTTCCTCGCAGGTCAGATAAACGGGCGTCCGGACGGATGCCGATACCCGGAAAGCGCCGGGCGCCACAGAATGTCCTGATTCGATCTTTGACACCAGTTTAGCACAACGGCGCGGGCGCGGACAGCCGAATCGCGCGCCCCGGGCCTCAGGCGGAGAGGGCGCGGATGCGTGTGCGGAGAATGGCGTAGACGCGGCGCAGGACGTAGGCCCCGAGCTTGGGGTCCCCGGGGAAAAGGGCGCGGACGCGGCGCTCGAGGTTCAGGACCGCGGCCTCCAGTTCGGGGATCACGCGCGCGGTCACGGTCGGGTCGTAGGGGAGGCGGATCGACCGGAACCCCAGTTCCGAAAAGAGCCGGAGATAGCGGGCGGTGACCAGGTCGGGGCACTGGATCCGCTTGTAGGAGGACTGGACCTCGTATCCGAGGAGGGTGTGGAGGATGCGGGCCGAATGCTTGCGCCCCAGCAGCCGGAGGGTGCGCGTACGGCCGGCGAGCACCTCGCCGGTGTAGAGCTGCACGATCCGGGCGGCGTCGGGGGAGTCGTCGAGGATCTCCAGGTGGGGGATCTTCGCGCGGGCGGGAGGCGGGGGCGGAGTCGTCATGAGCCGTTCCTCTCCCGGGTCCGCTGCTTGACCAGGCGCGCGGCGTTGTGGCGGACGGCGTCGGGGAGGCTCCTGTCGTGCGCCATCATCCCCAGGTCCTGGTTGCGCAGGCGGAACATCAGCCGCTGGGAGACGGCCACCGGCGTCTTGGGGTTGCGCACCAGGTTATGGACGGTGGTGTAGCTCTTGGTCCACTCCCGGCTCCCCCCGATTTCGCGCAGGATCTCTTCGCCCACCGTGCGCATGGCGGCGATGCTCTCCACCTCGCTGTCCCCCATCTTGGGGCTGCGGAGCACGGCGCGGGCGACCTCCTTGTTGGTGTCGGCGATGAGCATGGCCCGGACTTCGCGGGTGCCGAACAGGGCGTAACGGATCTTTTCCCGGACCGGCATGGAGGAAAGCCGGGTGCCGATGGCGCGGCGTCGGTCCTCCTCGTCCGGCGGGAGCCCCTCGAGGGAGAGATCCTGCGGGGGGATTTCGGGCTCCGGCTCCGCGGGCGGTTTTGGGGCGGCTACGTCCCGAGCGCGGGCGTCCCGAACGCCGGCGTCCCCCGCGCGGGCGGCCGCGCCGGAAGCCGCGGGAGCCGCGGGAGCCGCGGAAGCCGCGGGAGCCGCGGGAGCCGGGGAGGAAGGGGCGACGGCGTAGCCGGCGCGCCGGGTGCCCATGAAATCGGTCTCGATCTCCCGCAGCACCCGGAGGGTTTCGGTGCCGGCCCGGGGATTCCGGCGCACGCCGTCCAGGATCGCGGGACATTCCAGAACGCGGCGGCGGTTGTCGAGCGTCCGGCCGACGAGGGGCTCGCCGAGCGCGCCGGAGAGGACGGCTACGGCGGGCCCCGGGGTGGCCGGGTTTTCGATCAGGGCCTCGAGCACCGCGGCGGGTCTCGAGGGGTCGGCCAGGTGCCCGAGAACGGCGGGCGCGCACTCCTTCCCGCGCAGCAGGGGGGCGAGATCCCGGGCGGGCCAGGCGTCGATCGTCGCCGAGGCGAGGCGCGCGACCTCCGGATCCTCGTCAGCGGTCAGGGCGACCAGGAGGGCGAGCGTGTCGGCGGGCGGCAGCGGGAGGAGACCGCGCGCCGCCAGGAGACGACGGCTCCTGGGGAGGGGGTGCCGAAGAAGGTCGGGGGCCATTCCTTAACCCGCGCCCGGATCGAGGAGTCCGGCCAGGGTGGCCCGGTCGATGAGCAGCCGGACCACCTCTCCGGACCGGCCCAGCGGTTTCGCCCGTTTGCCGTTGATCCTGAGGCGGACGCCGCCGGCGTTGCCGACCACGATCCGGATCTGCTCCGTCGCGCTGGCCGACTGGATCTCTCCCGGCTCGAGGATTTTCTGGATCGCCGGGCCGCCGTCGCTGGAGATGGAGATCCAGCTCGATTCGGTTCCTTCGACTTCGAGCCGGAGGATGCCGTCCGCCTCCGCGGCTGCGGCCGCTTCGCCGGACTGGTCCGCCGTACCGGTCGAAGGTGCGGAACCCGTCGCGGGCGCGGAATCGGTTGAAGGTGCCGCGCCCGTCGCGGGTGCGGAATCGGGCGAAGGCGCCGCGCCCGTCCCGGCGTCCCCCGAAGGAGCGGAGCCCGCCGAAGCGGACGCGGCCGCGGAGGCGGGCGGGGCATAGGTCACCGCCGGGGCCGCCGGCCTGGAAAAATAGGGGGAGAAGATTTCGTAAATCGATTCCCTGGCCAGGAAGATCCCGGCCGCGGAGAGGGCCAGCATCAGGCTCCAGACCAGCGCGGGCGGGATGCGCCACGAGGTGCCGGGATCGATCGGGGTTCGGCTCCGCATCGGTTTTTCGGTGCGGGGGGAGACCTCCGACTCGTAACGCTCGAGCATCTCCGACTGGTCCAGGCCGAGGCGTTCGCAGTAGGCGCGCAGAAAGGCGCGGTTGTACATGCCGCCCGGCAGGTCATCGAAACGCCCCTCCTCGATGCTCTCGAGGTGGCGCGTGCTGATCCGTGTGTCGGCCGCAACCTGGGAAAGGGAGAGTTTGCGCTGCTCCCTCTGCGATTTCAGTACCGCCGCGATAGATTCCATAGCAGGATCTTTATCCGGATTCACCCACGGCTCCACCGAAAGCCGGTTCTCCTTCCAGTCTCCTTGCCTTTGCTTTGGAGGCATTCTAACTGCAGTGTCATTCCATGTCAACGAGTTACGGCTTTTTTGAACAGGAGCCCCAGAGACCGGGCGGCTGCCGCCCCCTCCAGGGCCCCCGGGTGGGGGGGAGAGGAGAACTGGCTCTTGCCGCGAAATCGGCCGCTGTGTTACTTTCAACCCTCGGGAACGGGTGCGCTTCGGGCCACGGTTTCCGCCTCAACCGTAAGAATGAACCGGGATCGGGGCCGCGCGCAAGCGTCGGCCGGGCAGGGCCGCTGGCATCCATGTATTCTATCTATGGTCATCTAAGCTGGATCGCGCTTTCGACCGGGCACTGGCTCGAAAGGATGGGGAGTTCGGCCGGGGCCCTGGTCATGAGCCTGGGAGGACTGGGTGTCCTGCTCCTGGCGATAGCGGACTCCTCCTTTCTGAGCGTTCCCGAGGGGAACGACATCCTCATCATCCTGCTGTCGGCCGGGGGGCCGTGGGGGCGCATGGCCTACTTCGTGGCCATGACGATCGTGGGATCCGTGATCGGGTGCCTCATCCTCTACACCGTGGGGCGCAAGGGGGGGCAGCCGATCCTGCGGCGCCGCTTCTCCGAGCAGAAGATCGAGAGCGCCCGCCGGATGTACCTGAAATGGGGCATCTTCACCGTCCTCATCCCCAGCATCATCCCCCCCCCCATGCCTTTCAAGATTTTCGTTTTGAGCGCCGGGGTCTTCCGCATGAGCCTGGCCCCCTTTCTGGGCGCCGTTCTCCTCGGCCGGACCGTGAGATACGCGACCTGGGGAATCCTGGCGGTGCTCTACGGCGAGCCGATCAAGGTTTTCGTCGAGAACAACCTGGGCCTCATCGGGCGGGCGCTTTTCGGCCTTTTTCTCCTCGCAGCGGCCGCCGTCGCGGCGTATTATCTCACGGTGAAGCGCCGGAGGCTTCGTTGACAAGGCCTGCGTACTTTGTTAGATTCTCCCATCCCGAACGACGGGCCGGGGCTTAAATGAAAGAAATGTTGCAGTTGCCAGCACCTGGGGGAACCAGAGGACGCGCTCGGGCGCTTGCCGGAGTCCTCCTGGCGCTGGCGCTCGGGACGGGGTGCAGCATCAAGCGAACGGTCAACGTGGAGGTCCCCGCCCGGATCCTCGCCGCGCGGGAGGCGGGTTTCGACCAGCTCCTCGGGATCGTCAACGGCTACAGCGGGATCCCGGACCTGGCCAACGCGCGGATGAAAGTGACGCTCACTTACGGCAGATGGGAGAGCGGGGAGCAGGAAGAGTACAGGCGGGCGCCCGGTTACCTGCTGGTGCGCAACCCGGACACCCTGCGCCTGGTGGTTCAGAACCCCATCACCAAGACCGCCATCTTCGACGTGCTGAGCGTGGGGGACGATTTTTCCGCCTGGGTGCCGGGCAAGCTCCGGTTCTACCGGGGGAGCAATTCGGCCGAAGACCTCCTGCTGGAGGAGCTGCCGGGCGGCATCCCGCTGCGGGCCCCCCACATCTACGAGGCGCTGATCCCGGCCGGGATCGATCCCGGTGCGCAAGGGGTGCGGGTTTCGCTCGAAGAAGCGGCTGACAACGAGGCCAAATATTATATACTTTCCTTATACCGTGATGGGGAGGGGGCCAGGATTCACTGCCTGCGCAGGATCTGGATCGAGCGCTCCCGGCTGGCCATCGCCCGGCAGCAGATCTTTCGCGAGGACGGGCGCCTGATCAGCGACATCGAATACCTCGGGATGGAGCCGGCCGGGGGGCTCATGCTCCCGGCGGAGATCCGCCTCGAGCGCCCCGAGGACGGGTACGCGGTGAAACTGGAGTTCGAGGGCGACAGCTGGCGCGTCGCCAGGGGGCTCGGGGACGAAGCCTTCCAGCTCTCCCCGCCGCCGGGCGCCGAAATCGTGACACTTGGGAATACCGAAAAGGAGCAGCGCTTTTAAAATGGAAAACCTGGTCACCGCCAACATCCGTTCGCGCCCGACGCGCACTTTCATCAGCATCCTTGCCGTCGCCCTGGGGGTCATCCTCATGCTGGTGGTCGGCGGCATCGTCTCCGGCACCCTGGACGATTATCTCGGGCGTACGATGGCGCTCGGATCGGACTTCATCCTGCAGCCGGGCGGCTCCTCCATCTTCTACGCCTTCAGCGACGCCAGTCTGAACCAGAAGCTGACGGGCGTGATCGAGGGCCTTCCGGGGGTGGCCGCGGTCACCCCGGTGCTCAGCAAGTTCCACGCCAAGGGATTCGGCCTGGTCTTCGGGATCGACATGGAAAGCTACAACAAGTTCCCGGGCCGGCTGGAGATCCTGGAAGGCACCCCGTCCCTCGAGGGGGACGAGGTGATCGTGGACCAGGCCTACGCCGACGCCCAGAAACTCAAACCGGGAATGACGATCAACGTGCTGAACCACGACTTCACCGTCACGGCCATCTGCCGGCCGGGGGCGGTGGTCCGGGTTTTCATCCCCCTCGAAACGATGAAGATGCTCAACGGCACCCCCGACAAGGTGACGATCATGTTCATCAAGGCGGAGCCGAAGGCGGACCTGGACACCGTGTACCAGACCCTCGCGGATAAGTTTCCGGGCAACTCCATCCTGCGCGCATCGGACCCCAACCTGCTGCTGGCCGAAACGCGGCTGCCGGGCCTCAACGAGTTCCGCATGCTGGTGGTGCTCGTGTCGATGCTCCTCAGCTTCATGGTCATCCTGCTGGCCATGTACACCACCATCTTCGAACGGACGCGCGAGATCGGGATCCTGAAATCGCTGGGGGCGTCGAGGCGTTTTATAGTTGGCATGATCATTCAGGAATCTGCTATGATATGCGGCTTGGGCGCGCTTTTGGGGATAGCGGTCAGCGAGGTCATCCGTTTCGTGATCATCGCGCGGTTCCCGACGCTCCAGGTGTCCATGACGGCCGAGGACCTGCTCCGAGGACTTGTCCTGGGCCTTCTGGCAGGGACCTTTGGCGCGCTGTACCCGGCTTACAAGGCCGCGAAGATGGATCCGGTCAAAGCGTTGAGCTACGAGTAGGGGAAACATGGGTGAAATGAAGGACGAATCCTCGGTGGCGAACGCCATAGAGACGATCAACCTGGAAATGACCTACCGGTCGGGCCGGGTGGACGTCCCGGCGGTGCAGGGTTTGAACCTCACGGTCCGGCAGGGGGAGTTCATCGCCATCATGGGCCCTTCCGGGTGCGGGAAATCGACGCTGCTGCACCTGCTGGGCGGCCTGCTGCAACCCACGGGCGGGTCGATCCTCATCGACGGGATCGACATCTCCAGGCTGTCCGATTCGGAGCGCACGACCGTGCGCCGGAAGAAGATCAGCTACGTTTTCCAGCGCTTCAATCTCTTCCCGACGCTGACGGCGAAAGGGAACATCGAACTGGCCAAGAAGATCCACGGCAACGGGGCGCAGAACTCCAACGGGATCGCCCCGATCTTCGAAATGCTGGGCCTCGGCGGAAAGTTCAATTTCCGCCCCTCGGAACTGTCGGGCGGGGAGCAGCAGCGGGTGGCGATCGCGCGTGCCGTGATCAACCGGCCTTCCATCATCCTGGCCGACGAGCCCACCGGCAGCCTCGATTCGCGTAATTCGCATACCGTGCTGCGGATGCTGCGCGACCTCAACGAAAAGCTGGGGCAGACGATCGTGATGATCACGCACGATTCCGAGGCCGCCTCGACGGCCAGCCGCGTGATCGAGATGAAGGACGGGCGGATCCTCACCCCGACCTCCAGGTATTCCTACGAACCGGAATTCGAAAGACTCTACTGATCGGCCATGGGACGAGTGCGCGCGGCATCGAGGAAAATTTTTGTCTGGTCCTACGGCCGGGGCACCCTCCAGTACGACATCATCTGCATTCTGATCCTCGCCTTCATCTTCCTGGTTCCGCGCGGCTGTTTCGTCAAAAGCGGCGCGGACCGCCGCCTTTTGCCGCACAACGCGGGGACCCCGGCCGAAAATTATCGACCCCCTGAGCGTCCGTAAGCGTCTATAGTCCATAGGGAGGGAATTCGATGCGACTGGCATTGGCGTTGGTGTATCCATCCATTCTCCTGGCCGCGTGCCTGGCGGGGGGCGCCCCCGCGGCGGAGGCCGACGAGTCCGCCGAACTCGAAAAGGCCCTGGCCCGGGTGGACCAGATCAGCCGGACGTTCCGCTCCTTTTCGGCGCGGCTGTCCCAGAAGAAATACACGGCGGTGCTCGAGGAGTTCGACACCCCGGAAAAAGGGCGCTTCCACTACGCCGTCGCCCGGGACGGATCGGTCATGATGCGGCACGAGATCGAGGCCCCGGGGAAACGGATCCTGACGATCAAGGGGGACAGCGCGGTGCTCTACCAGCCCGTCGTGCGCCAGGCGCAGGTGTACGCGCTCGGGAAGCGGAAGAACCTGGTGGAGTACCTCGGGACGGGGCTCGGCCAGTCGTCGGAGAACCTGCGGCGCAAATTCCACATCGCCTGGAAGGGGAGCGCGTCGATCGACGGCCGGAAGTGCTTCGTGCTCGAATTCAAACCCCGCGACCCGAAGGCGGCCGCGAGCGTCCGATCGATCACGGTATCGTTCGACCAGACGAACGTGACCCCGGTCCGGTACCGGATCGAGGAGCCGAGCGGCGATTACCTCCTCGAGACCTTCAGCGAGGGAAAGCTCAACACCCGGCTCCCGGAGGAGCTCTTCGAGCAGAAACTCCCCAGGGGGGTCGAAGTCCTCAAATTCTGATTACGGGGCGACCGGCGCCGCCGGGCGCTCTAGGGAGGGGGAGGACTTGGGGAGCTGCTTCCAGGTGTAATAGATCCGGTCGAACACGGTCCAGTTGCCCAGCACCGCCAGGACCCAGAGCACGGCTTCCATCCGCCCCGAAAGCCCGCCGATGATCAGGAGCACTATCCGCTCCGGACGCTCCAGGAACCCGACCTTGCATTTGGGGATCAGCGATTCCGCGCGCGCCCGGGTGTAGCTCGTGAGCACCGCCCCCATGACCACCACCCCGACCAGCACCACGTACCCCAGGCTCTGCTGGCGTGCGTAGTACACCACGAGCCCCTGGAGGATGATGACGTCCGAGTAGCGGTCGATGACCGAGTCGTAGAAGGCGCCGAACCGGGTGGCGCTCTGGCTGACGCGCGCCACCTCGCCGTCGAGCATGTCGAACAGGCCGGCGAGGATGATGACGAGCCCGCCCCGGAAGAGGTTGCCGTAGCCGAATTCGAAGGCGGCCCAGAAGCTGATCAGCACGCCGGTGAAGGTGAGGATGTTGGGGTTGACGTGAAAAAACGAGAGGACCCGCACGATCCCGTCGAGAACACATTTGCCCGCTCTTCCGATGACGTCGCTCAACATGGCGTAAGGCTAGACAGATTCATCATTTGTGTCAAGTTCAAAAGATCCGGAAGCGGATGGTCAGAAACTTCTTGGGGTCCTTCCGGATATCGTACAGCAGCTTGGTGATCTCGGCGGAGGACTGGTCGAGGTTGTGGTACAGGCTCGGGTCCTTCAGGAGCTTGCCCATGGTCCCCTTTCCCTCCTCGATCTCCTCCATGAGGAGGGCGAACTTCGCGAGCGCCTCGGTGCTCGAGCGGTAGAAGGCGTCGTCCCTGGACAGCTTGCCGAGGGTTCCCTCCCCCCTCTCCATCCGGTCCATGACCTTCTCGGCCTTGGCCAGCATCTGGTTGGCGTTTTCGAACAGGGAAGGGTCGGACATCAGCCGGCCGATCGTGCCCTGGCCGTTCTGGATGTTCTCGGCCAGGGCGTTGAACTTCTCGAGCGACTCGGTGAGCCGGTTGTACAGCCCGGGATCGGCCACGAGCCGCCCCACCGTCCCCTCCCCCTTCTGCATCTCGTCGAGCAGGGAGGTGGCGTGGGTGAAGGTCCGGTTCGCCTCCCGGATCGTCCGCTGGGTATCCTCGAGGATATCGCCCATCCCCGACCCGACCTTGGCGGGGTTGACGCGCTTGACGATCTCCTTGAACTGCTCGGAGAGGACTCCGAAATTGGCCACCACGTCGTTGGCCCCGGTCATGATCTCGCGGAAACCGGCGCTCTGGACGCTCTCGATGACGTAGTAGTCCCCCTGCCTGACGGGGGGGGATCCGAAGGTGCCGGGGGAAATGTCGATGAAGGAGTCCCCGATCAGCCCCCTCGATTCGATGCTGATCTCCGAATCCCTGCTGATCCGTCCGAGGTACTCCGGGTCGATGTCGAGCTTGACCTCCACGAAGCGGATGCTCATCTTGAGATCCCGGATCCGGTCCCGCAGCTCCTCGAGGTCCTCCTCGCGGTCCGGGGCGGAGGCCTCGAGCGCTTCGATCTCCTTCTTGACCTGGTCGATCCGGGCGAAGACTTCGGCGTTGCCGTCGTAGCTTTCCGGGGGGACGATGGACACGGCCCGCACCCGCCCGATCTCCATCCCCGCGAACCAGACGGGGGCGCCCGGCTTCAACCCGCCCACGTCGGTCAGGTAGGCCAGCACCTTGGCCGAGGACGAAAACCACCGGATCCCCCAGCTCTGCTGCAGGATCAGGGCCAGGAGCAGGATGAGACCGACGAGGACGAAAATCCCCACTTTCAGTTCGGCCAGTCTTACTCGTTTCTGTTGCGGCATGGGACCTCTCTTTTCCGGTCTGTTGATGGCGGGGGGGCTGCCTGCCCCGGCCCCGCCTAGTCCACAAACCTCCGGACGTAGGGGATCCTGGAAGCCATGAGCTGCTGGTAGTTCCCCTCGAAGCAGACCGCCCCGTCCTCCAGCAGGATGAAACTGATGTCGAGGAGGCAGCGCGCGTCACCCTGCCGGTTGAACCGGACCCGGCCCCCCTCGTCGAGCGCGGCACATTCGGCCGCGATGGTGGTGGCGGCCGGCAGGTCGTGGGTCACGAAGACGCTCGTCACCCCCTCCAGGTCGCGCAGCTGGATCATCAGTTCGACGATGGTCCTCTTGGTAATCGGGTCCAGCCCCGCCGTCGGCTCGTCGTAGAGGACGATGCGGGGGGACCCGGCCAGGGCGCGGGCGATCCCCACCCGCCGCTTCATCCCCCCCGAGAGTTCGGCCGGCATCTTGTCGATCGCCTCCTCGAGCCCCACGACACCGAGCAGCCGGAGCACCTCGCGCTCGATGGCGTCCTCTTCGAGGGCCCCCTCCTCGAAAAAGCGGTAGCCTACGTTTTCCCTGACGCTGAGCGAATCGAACAGGGCCCCCTCCTGGAAGACCATGCCGATGCGGCGGCGGACGGAGACCATCTCCTCCTCCTCGAGCCGGGTGATGTCGCGCCCCTCGACCAGGATCTGTCCCGAATCGGGCCGGATGAGCCCGAGGATCAGCTTCAGGATGGTCGATTTGCCGCTGCCGCTGGCGCCCACGATGATCTTGGTCTCGCCCGGGCCGATCCTGAAGCTGACCTGCCGGAGCACCGCTTCATCATTGAACGATTTGTCGACTGCGCGAAATTCAATCATCGGTCCGTCTGTCCGTCATCGGTTCATAAGGGGTGCGAGGTGAATGAGCAGGTTGTTCAGGAAAAAATCGGCCGCGATCACCAGGATCGATGCGCTCACCACGGCCCGGGTCGTGCTGCGCCCCACCCCCTCGGTTCCGCCGGTGGTGCCGAGCCCGATGTAGCACCCGGTCATGGCGATGATGAAGCCGAACACCACCGGTTTGACCAGGGTCCCCACCATGTCCGAAAACTGCAGGGCGTTCATGGCGTCGGACCAGTACTGGTTGGAGCTGATCAGGAGCTTGTAGGCGGCGATGAGCCAGCCGCCCACCATCCCCGCGGCGTCGCATATGATCGTGAGCACCGGGAGCATGAGGACCATGGCCAGCATGCGCGGGGTCACCAGGCGGCGGACCGGGTCGGTCCCGAGCGCCCGCATGGCGTTGATCTGCTCCGAGACCACCATGGAGCCGAGCTCGGACGCGATCCCGGCCCCGATCCGTCCCGCCAGCATCAGGGCGGAAAGGACGGGGCCCAGCTCACGGATCACCGTCAGGGCCACCAGCTGCCCCGTCATGCCGACCGCACCGTAGCGGCGCAGGGCCCCCTCGGACTGGATCGCCATCACGGCACCGGTGAAAAACCCGGTCAGCACCACGATCGTCAGCGACCCGACCCCGACCCGGTCCATCTGCAGCACGATCTCGCGCCAGTAGACGGGGCGGGAGAAAAGGTTGGCCACCGCCCGGACCGACAGGAGGGTGTAGGACTGGATCGTCAGGATCGGGCCGACAACGGCCCGCGAAAGGGCCAGAAATACGCGTACCACCGGGTTTTCCATAGCAAATATCAACCTGGCGGAAGTGTATGGGCGGGCGGCGCGCGAAGTCAAGGTGGATTTGGCTTCGCGCTGCGGGGTCCGGAAATCTTTCCCTCGCCGGGACGCCTGCGGTACAATCGCACCGTCACGGCACGAAAGGACAATCCATGCTTCGTTTTATGACGGCGGGCGAATCTCACGGCAAGGGGCTGATCGGCATCCTGGAGGGGCTCCCCGCCGGCCTCGGGGTGGACGGGGGCTTCATCGACCGCGAGCTCGGGCGCCGGCAGGCGGGTTACGGCCGGGGGGGGCGGATGAAGATCGAGCGGGACCGGGTCGAGATCCTCTCGGGGGTCCGGCACGGAGAAACGCTCGGAAGCCCCCTCTCCTTCCTGATCGCCAACCGTGACTGGGAGAACTGGACCGCGGCGATGGGATCGGCCCCCCTCCCGGAGGGGGCCGGACGGCGGGAGGTTACGCGGCCGAGGCCGGGGCATGCGGACCTGGCCGGTGTGCTCAAATACCGGAGGGGGGACGTGCGGGACGTGCTCGAACGCGCCAGCGCCCGGGAGACGGCCGCGCGGGTGGCCGGGGGCGCTTTCGCGCGCCTCCTGCTCGACCGCTACGGCATCCGCATCGGCAGCCACGTGATCGCCGTCGGGCCGGAGCGGGTCGCGCCGGAGTTCGAGCGGCCGCCCCTCGAGCGGATCCTCGGCCTCGACCCGCAGTCCCCCTTGCGTGCGGCGGACGGCGAGGCCGAAGGGAGGATGAAGGCGGCCATCGACCGGGCGCGCGAGGGGGGGGACACCCTGGGGGGGGCGGTCGAGGTCGTCGCCGGGGGCGTCCCCCCCGGGCTGGGCACCCACATCCAGTGGGACCTGCGGCTCGACGGGTGGATCGCGCAGGCGATGCTGTCGATCCCGTCGGTCAAGGCGCTTGAAATCGGCTGCGGTCTCGAGTCGGCCCGGACCCCCGGGTCGGGGGTCCATGACGCGATCTACTGCGGCGAGGACAGGGGGTTTTTCCGCAAGACCAACCGCGCCGGGGGGATCGAGGGGGGGATGAGCAACGGCGACGAGATCCGGGTCCGGGTCTTTTTCAAGCCGATCCCCACCCTGGGGCGGCCGCTCGCGAGCGTGGATATCCGGTCGCGGGAGGCGAGCGAGGGGGCGATGGAGCGGAGCGACGTCTGCGCGGTCCCGGCCGGGGGCGTGGTGGCCGAAGCCATGCTGTGCCTCGTCCTGGCGCGCGCCTTTCTCGAAAAGTTCGGGGGGGACGCGGTCGCGGAAATCGACGCCCGCTACGCCGAGTACCGCCGCCACCTCGACACTTTTTGACCGGACTCCCGCGCCGACGGCCGGAATAGGGTTTGCATGCCGGACGATCCCGATTTAAAATGAAATGTTTATGAT
>JAAYCX010000035.1 GCA_012729555.1 Acidobacteriota bacterium | reverse complement strand
GTAGCTGCGCATCTGCGTCTTGTAGATATGGATGTGCCCCGGGCAGTTCATCGGCTTGATGACGAACTCGTCCTCGTCGATGTTGAAGACGTACATGTTCTGCCGGTAGTAGTCGTAGTGCCCCGAGATCTTCCATAGGGTGTCCCGCGCCACGTGGGGGGTGGTGACGAATTCATACCCCCGCCGGTACAGCTCGCGGCGCAGGAATTCCTCGACGACCAGGCGCAGGCGCGTCCCCTTCGGGTGCCAGAAGGCGAGCCCGGGGCCCGCTTCCTCCGACATGCTGAACAGGTCGAATTCCTTCCCCAGCTTCCGGTGGTCCCTCTTCCTGGCCTCTTCGAGCTGCACGAGGTAGCTCTCGAGCTCCTCCGCGGTCAGAAACGCGGTCCCGTAGATCCGCTGCAGCTGCTGCCGGTGCTCGTCCCCCCTCCAGTAGGACCCGGCGACGCTGAGGAGCTTGAAGCTCCCCGGGCGGATCCCGGCGGTGGAGGCGAGGTGCGGACCGGTGCAGAAATCGACGAGGTCCCCCAGCCGGTAGCAGGAGAGGGTTTCGCCGGCCTTTTCCTCGATCAGCTCGACCTTGAGGTGCTCCCCGCGGGCGGCGAACTGTTCGATCGCCTCCCCCTTGGAGAGGAGCGAGGGTTCGAACTGCAGCGGCTCCGCGGCCAGGGTCTTCATTTCGGCTTCGATCCGGCCGAGGGTCTCCTCCGAAAAAGTTTCCGGGCACTCGAAGTCGTAATAGAAACCGTCGCTGATGGCGGGCCCGATCCCCAGGTGCGTCCCCGGAAAGAGACGGCAGACGGCGGCGGCCATCAGGTGCGACAGGCTGTGCCGGTAGACCTCGAGCGCCTCCGTCCCGGCGATTTCTTCCACTCTCCCGTCCGCGTATCTTGCTTTCAGCGACATATCCGACATCAACTTTCGTCCCGGTTTTCCGGGCCTGTCAAGGGGTTCACCATCGGAAGACTGGGCAGGAACTCACTCCGGATCCGACGCTCGGCCGCGGCCTTGCGGGCGCAGCCTGTGATTTTCTGGTAGGCGCGAGCGGATTTGAACCGCTGACCCCTTCCGTGTCAAGGAAGTGCTCTCCCCCTGAGCTACGCGCCTAAAAAATAAGGACTTAAACTACCAGATAGAGGGAAATAGTGTCAATCCCCTTTTCGGCCTAGGCTGCAATTTTTGCCGGAATATTTTCTCCGAGCAGGATTTCCAGCGCCTTTTCGAGCTGGATCTGTTCCACTTTCTCCTGAAGCCGCTGATATTTCCCGTCATCGTCCTCGTCGTAGTAGGATTCGACCGCCAGGTCCTGGCGCCTTTCGCTGTCCGGGGATTCGAGATCCGGTTCGATCCCCGTTTTGCGCGCGCCGTCATCCTGGATGATGGTGCCGCCCGGCGTGCAGTATTTGGCCGTGGAGAGAACGAGGAGCGCGCCGCTCTTCAGCGGGATCGTCTTCTGCTCCGACCCCAGGCCGAAGGAGCGCTCCCCCACGACGGTCGCCCTCCTGCCATCCTTCAGGGCGCCGGCGATGATTTCGGCCGCCCCGGCCGTGGAGCCGTTGATCAAAACCGCCGCCGGCAGGAGGGTGATCGTCTTCTCCGGGTCGGCCTCGACCACCAGTACCTTCTCCCCCTCCCGGTTGCGGCTGTAGTAGATGACGCCGTCGGAGAGAAAATAGTTGGCCACGGTCGCGCCGTTGGCCGCGCTCCCGTCGGCGCATCCCCTGAGGTCGAGCACGATCTTCCCGGCGCCGGCGGATATGAGGGTCTTCAGCTTGACCCTCGCCTGTTCGACCGCCTGATCCCGCAGGGATGCGATCTTGAGATAGCCCACGCCGCCGTCGAGCATTCGGGAGCCGACCGGGGACTCCGGCGGGGCCTCCAGCGCGAATTCCAGATCCCTGGGCTTGGTCCGGGAATCGCGGAAAAGGGTGATCGTGACCCGGGTCCCGGGTGCGCCGGAGAGGAGGCTGTCCACCTCGAGAAGGCTCTTGTGTTCCACCCCCTCCCCGTCGATGGCGATGACGTAATCCCCCCGATGCATCCCCGCCCGGGCCGCCGGCCCTTCCGGATCCAGCGAGACCACGTAGACCACGTCCGATTTCCGGGAAAGGACCACCCCGGCGCCCGCCGTGCCCAGGGCCCGCCGCCGCTCGAGGTCCTCGTACTGCTGCCGGGTGAGAAAGCCGCAGTAAGGGTCGAGCGCGTCCATCATGCCCCTCATCGCCCCTTCCTGGACCTCGTTCATGTCGGGAACCTCGACGTACTCGTCCCTTACCCGGTCGAGCACCTTCATGAACACCGACAGCTCCTTGTACGCCTCCTTGCCGAAAAAGGCGGCCGAAGCGCCGTAGAGCACGATCAGAAAGGACACCAGAAAAATCAGCAGCTTTCCCTTGTGAAACATGAAGCCTCCGAATTGGCCTGGATCAACCGATTGCATGATATAGCAATCGCCGCCCGGGATCAACGGCCGCCTCCCCGTTGACGGTGCCCCCTTCGTGTGCTCCAATTGGAGGGTGACCAACCGGGGACGCGTGCTGGCGGTGGACTACGGGGAAAAGAACGTGGGGCTGGCCTGCTCGGACGAGCTCGGCCTGACCGTCTCCCCCCTCCCCTCGCTCCCCAACCGGGGGAAACACGATTTCCTGCGCCGCATCGCGGCGGCGGTTTCCGGGCTCGGGGCCCGGGAGGTGGTGCTGGGGATGCCGCTCAACATGGACGGATCGAGCGGGGAGGCGGTGGACCGGATGGAAGGCGTCCTCCGCTCCCTCCGGCGAGCGGTCCCGGTCCCGGTCCATGCGGTCGACGAGCGGCTGTCCACCGTGGAGGCGCTGGAAACCTGGCGCGCGATGGCGCCGCGGCAGCGGAAGCGCTACCGCACGGTCGATTCTCTGGCCGCGGCCTTCATCCTGGAAAGACATCTCGAGGAAAGCTGATTTGAAACGCCTGCTCGCCGCCGCCACAGCCGCCGCGGGGCTCCTGGTCGTCGCGGGGCTCCTTTCCGGTCTCTGGGTCCATCTGCAGCTGACCACCCCGTACCTCGGCGCGCCCGGGGGGGAGGTCTACGTCGAGGTCCCCCGAGGCTCCGGCACGCGCGCGGTCGCCCGCCTGCTGGCCGGCCGCGGGGTTCTCCGCTCCCGGCTCCCCTTCCTCCTCTACCTCAGGTGGACCGGTTCGGAGGGCCGCATCCAGGCGGGGGAGTACCGGTTCGACCAGCCTGCCACCCCGCGCGAAATCGCGCGCCGGCTGACGACGGGAGACGTCTACTTCCGTTCGATCACCGTCCCCGAGGGGCTGACGGCGGAGGAGACCGCGGGACTGCTTGCGGAAAACGGCTTCGGGACGCTGCCCGAACTGCGCCGGGCGCTCCGGCGCACCGAGTGGGTGGGCGACCTGGCGCCGAAAGCCCGCAGCCTGGAAGGGTACCTCTACCCCGAAACCTACCGCTTCGACCGCGGCGCCGACGCCGAGGCCGTCATCCGGAAGATGACGGAACAGTTCCGGTCGGCCGTCTCCCGTACCCTCCGCGAGCACCCGCTCCCCGAAGGGTGGGACATCCCCCGGATCGTCACGCTGGCGTCGCTGATCGAAAAGGAGGTCAGGACGAGGGAGGAGGGGCCGATGGTCGCCTCCGTCCTGGTCAACCGCCTGGAGAGGGGAATGACGCTGGGGTGCGACGCCACGATCATTTACGCCATGAAGCTCGCGGGCAGTTGGGAGGGGCGGCTGGGGAAAGCGGACCTGCGCATGGACTCCCCCTACAATTCGTACCTGCACCGGGGGCTTCCGCCGGGGCCGATCTGCAACCCCGGGGCGTCATCGCTGGTGGCGGCGCTCCGGCCCGCCGCCACCGACTATCTTTACTACGTCTCCCGCAACGACGGGACCCACCAGTTCTCGCGCGATTACGCCGCCCACCGGGAGGCCGTCTACCGGTACCAGCAGGCGCCCTTCCGAAAAAGGAACTGAGCTCAGTCCCCGAGCGGCTCGCGGCGCCGCCGGAGCGCTTCCGGCAGTTCGGCCGATATTTTGCGGGCGAAGAGGAGGAACCCCTGCAGCGTACTCCCGGTCCCCCACAGCCGGGCCGTTTCGGCGTCCAGGGGCTCGTCCTCGTTCATGTCGAGCATGTGCAGCAGATGTTCCGGCTGCGAACGGTTGAGGGGGCAATCGAGATCGAGGCAGTGGTCCCCCTGCCGGCAGAACTCCTCCTCCACGTCCACGTGGCGTGCGAACGCCCTCCGAACCGGGTCCCGGCCGATGTACAGGTGCCGGACCCGGCCGGAGTATCCGCAGACGGCGGCCGAAAATTCCTGCCCCGCCCCAAGCGCGTAATCGATCCATTCGGTTTCATATCTGGGCATGCGGTCTCCCCGGGAGCGCGAAGGGTCAGAACCGGAGGGTCAACCCGGTGGTGAGGACCAGGCCCGAATCCCATTTCTCCCGGGTATCGAGGTCGGTCAGGTTGGGCAGACCGGTCAGGACATGCGAGAGGTCCAGGTTGATCCCGGCGTGCTTGTGCATCCAGATGTGGGCCCCCGCGCCGTAGGCGGCGCTGAACTTGGTATCCCCGAGACTCCCCTGTCCGGTGTCGATGCTGAAGCGGGAGAAGCCGAGCCCCCCCTTGGCGTACAGCCTCACCGGCCCGTATTCCTTCGTCTGGTAGCGGACCCCCTGCTGGTTGTTGATCATGCGGACGCGCAACCCGGCGTTCTCGGCGGAACCGAAAAAGGAGAACTGCGTCCACATGGCGAACCAGGGGGCCATGTTCTGCGCAATCGAAAAGCCTCCCCCCCCGAGGCTGCGCGGCGCGAGATCGTATTCTTCCAGGCCGACGGTGTAACTGAAATCGCGGTATTGCTGGTAAAAGCCGGTGATTTCCGTCTCCCCCTCGGCGTTAGCCGCGGCGGGACAGAGCAGGAACCCCGCCGCAAGCACGCTCACCAGGATCATCGGACAATGTCTCATTTTGCCTCCGTCATGGGAATATGACTCTATGTACCATGGTTCCGCCCCGGTCACAAGCGGCCGGATGTTGACTTCCGCCGGGGGGGGTGCTACGATTTTTGCGTGTTACCAGAATTGCCACTTAATCAGCAGGTTAGAAAGATTTTGCGCGGGCCTTTCCTGAGGCTCCTGTTCCTGGTCTGCCTGGTTCCCCCCCTCTGGGCCCAGCCGGAAAGACCCAGCCTGCCCGACCCGGTCAAATTCCTGAACACATTCGGCCAGGTGGCCAACATGACGCGCGCCGTGCTCGAGGAGATGGGGTATGCCATCGAACGGGACGACCGGAAAGAGGGGAAAATCACCACGCGCCCCTACGAGTTCATCACCGGGTCCCTCACCGCCAGCGAGGTGGACAAGGTCGCCGTCCGGCAGGACACCCTGACCGGGAACTGGATCAAGGCGCGGCAGGTGATCGAAACCGTGCTGGAAATCGTCTCCCCCAACGAGACCATGGTCACGGTGCACGCCAACGTCTCCGCCCTCAACCGCGATGTCGACGGCACGGAGGAGTGGGTGCCGCTCGATTCCCGCGGGACCCTCGAGCGGCGGGTCCTGGGCCGGATCAGCGTCAAACTGATGGGGAACGACGACGGCGTCAGGGAAAGAAAGGGCTTCTGGGGGCAGAAACCTCAGCCGGTCGATCCCCGCCGGCCCAGGCTCCCCATCGATCCGGCCAGGTAAACCTTGAACCCAGACCCCGTTCCCCTGAACCTGTTCGGCGCCGTGCTCTTCGCCATCGGGGTGCTGGGCACGGCCGCCATCTTCTTTTTGTCCTACAGGAGGAAGCGGCGCGGGACGGGCGCCCCCGCCCCCCCGCTGTTCGCACTGCCGGGAAACGCGCCCGGGGTCTGGGCCGACCTCGCCCGGGCCCTGCTCCTGCTCGCCGGCGTCGCCGCGGCCGCGGCCCTTCTTCTGGTGCTCCTCCCCGACAGGACGTTTGATTCCATGACGCGCGCGCTCCACTCCCGGCATGCGGGGGGCGCCGCGGAGAGGATCGCCCTTCTCTACCTGGGAGATGCGCCGGGAGACGAGACCTTCCGGATCCGGGCCGTGGTGAGGAACATCTCCGCGGACCCGATCGAGGGCCTGGACGCCGCGGTCCGCCTCTATGCCCGTGACGGGAGCCTCACGGAAACCGTCATCGCCCGGATGGACCGGGAGACGGTCGGGCCCGGGGAACTCGCGCGGCTGGAAGTGGCGCTCGTCGGCGGCCGGCCCCAGGTCGGCGCCTATTCGGTCGAGTTCAAGCTGCGCGGCGGGGAGGCGCTCGCCTACAGGGACATGCGCAGACCGGCCGCACGCTGATGGCGCGGTCCCGATACCCGCTCCTGGTCCTGGGCCCCTATCTCGGCCGCTACCGCCGGAGGCTCCTCGTCGGCGCCCTCATGGTCCTGCTGACGGTCGTCGCCGGAATGCTGTCCCCCTGGGTGCTGAAGTACGTGGTCGACGGCCTGCGTCCATCGGTCGATCGCGGCAGGCTCCTCACCTATGCGGGCCTCATCGTGGCCATTTCCCTGGTCGAGGGTTTTTTCCGCTTCTGGATGCGCAGGATCCTGATCGGCGTCAGCCGGCAGGTCGAATACGACCTGCGCAACGATTTCCTGGCCCACGTGCAGAGGATGTCCCTTTCCTTTCTGCACTCCCGCAGCACGGGTGACATCATGTCACGCGCGACCAATGATCTCGGCGCCGTGCGGATGGTGCTCGGCCCGGGGATCATGTACTCCATGCACACGGTCATGCTCCTGGTGATCAGCACCGCCATCCTGGTGAACCTGAACTGGAGGCTGACCCTGCTGGCCTACGTGCCGCTGGCGCTGGTATCGATCTCGGTCAGGCAGTTCGGCCGGCGGATACACGACCGGTTCGAGGAGATCCAGGAGCAGTTTTCCGCCATGAGCACCCGCACGCAGGAGAACCTCGCCGGCATCCGCGTTGTCAAGGCCTTCGCGCGCGAAGAGTCCGAAATCCGCTCCTTCGAACTCCTCAATCGCGACTACGTCCGGCGCAACGTGTCCCTGATCCGCCTCTGGGGCGTCCTCTACCCGCTGATGACGGCGCTGATCGGGCTCTCCTCGGTCGCGGTGCTCTGGCTCGGGGGGCGGCACGTCATCCACGGGCGGCTGACCCTGGGCGAATTCGTGGCCTTCATGGGATACCTGTCGCTGCTCGCCTGGCCGACGATCGCCATCGGGCGGGTGATCAACATCTTCGAGCGCGGCTCGGCCTCGATGCGGAGGATCCTGGAGATCCTCGAAACCCCTCCCGGCATCCGGGACCTCGAGGGCGCCGCCGAACCTCCCGGCGCCTCCGGCGCCCTCGAGATCCGCAACCTCACCTTCAGCTACCCCGCTTCCCCCCGCCCGGCGCTCCGGGACGTCTCCATTTCCGTGCCGGCCGGGATGACGCTCGCGATCGTGGGGCGCACCGGGAGCGGCAAATCGACGCTGGTGAACCTCATCCCGCGCCTGTACGACCCGCCCCCCGGGACCGTTTTCGTCGACGGCCGGGACGTGCGCGCCTGGCCCCTGCGCGCCCTGCGGCGCCGGATCGGCTGCGTGCCCCAGGAGACCTTCCTCTTTTCCGACACCGTCGCGGAGAACATCGCCTTCGGGACCGACGGGGCCGGCGAGGAGGAGATCCTCGCGGCCGCCCGGGTTTCCCAGGTCGCCGGGGACATCGAATCGTTCACCCGGGGAATGCAGACCTTCGTCGGCGAACGCGGGATCACCCTCTCCGGGGGGCAGAAGCAGCGGGTGGCCATCAGCCGGGCCGTGCTCTGTTCCCCCGCGATCCTCGTCTTCGACGATTCCCTCTCCAGCGTCGATACCTACACCGAGGAGAGGATCCTGCGGGAACTCGCCGGGGTCATGAAAAACCGGACGACGCTCCTGGTCTCGCACCGCGTCTCCACCGTGCAGCGCGCCGACGAGATCGTGGTGCTCGAGGAGGGGGCGGTGGCCGAACGGGGGACCCACGAGGAGCTGCTGCGGCTCGGGGGTCTCTACGCCGAACTCTATCGCAAACAGCTTCTGGAAGACGAACTCTCGGAACTCCAGGGATCATGACGCAGGAAGAACAGGTACTGGGGAAGGCGTACGACGCGAAACTGATGCGGAGGCTCCTCGGCTATATCGGACCGTACCGCCGGAGCGCGCTGGCGGCCGTCGTCTGCCTGATCCTGGGGTCCGGCTTCTCCATCGTCCAGCCCTACCTGACCAAGATGGCCATCGACCGCTCGATCCAGAGCGGCGACGTCCGCTCCCTCACCGGCATCGCCGCCCTCTACGCGGCGACCATCGTCCTGGTTTTCGCCCTGAGCTTCGCCCAGACCCTGCTGATCAACCTGATGGGGCAGAAGATCATGCGGGACCTGCGCATGGAGATCTTCCGCCACCTGCAGAAACTGGAGTCGGCGTTTTTCGACCGAAACCCGGTCGGCCGCCTGATGACGCGGGTGACCACCGACGTGGACGCGCTCAACGAGCTGTTCACCTCCGGGGTCCTCTCGGTCTTCGACGATATCTTCACGCTGGCGGGCATCCTGGTCTTCCTTTTCGTGCTCCACTACAAGCTGGCGCTGGGCATCCTCTGCATCCTCCCCCTGCTCCTGGCGGTCACGCTCCTGTTCAAGATCAAGGTGCGCGATTCCTACCGCCGCGTGCGCACGGCCATCGCCCGCATCAACACGTTCCTCCAGGAAAACATCACCGGCGCCGCCGTCGTCCAGGTCTTCGGGCGGGAGGAGAAGCAGTACCGGCGCTTCACCGCCGTCAACCGCGACCACCTCGACGCCAACCTCCAGTCCATCTTCTACTACGCCCTGTTTCTCCCCCTCCTGGAGGTCGTCGGCGCGCTGGCCGTCGCCCTGATCGTCTGGTACGGCGGGCACCAGGTGCTTTCCGGCGCGCTGACGCTGGGGACGCTGGTGGCCTTCATCCAGTATTCCGACCGCTTCTTCCGGCCGATATCGGACCTGAGCGAAAAATACACCATCCTGCAGGCGGCCATGGCCTCGTCGGAGCGGATCTTCAGACTGCTCGACACCCCCCCCGCGATCGTTTCGCCCGCGCGCCCCGCGGCGCGGGCCGTGACCCGGGGAAAGATCGAGTTCCGGGACGTGGGCTTCGCCTATCACCCGGGGGAGCCGGTGCTCCGGGGGGTCTCCTTCGTCGTCGAGCCGGGCGAACAGGTCGCCGTCGTCGGGGCCACCGGGGCGGGCAAATCGACCCTCGTCTCCCTCCTCAACCGCTCCTACGACGTCGGCGAGGGGACCCTTCTCGTCGACGACGTCGATGTCCGGGACCACGACCTGGCGGCCCTGCGCCGCTCGATAGGGATCGTGCTCCAGGACGTCTTCCTCTTTTCGGGCAGCGTCATGGAAAACATCCGGCTGGGGAACCGCTCCATCACCGGCCGCGACGCCGTCCGGGCCGCCCGGGCCGTCCATGCCGACCCCTTCATCCGGCGCCTGGACGAGGGGTACGACTCCCGCCTCGGGGAACGGGGCGCCTCGCTTTCGGTCGGGCAGAAGCAGCTCCTCTCCTTCGCCCGCGCCCTCGCCTACGACCCGAGAATCCTGGTCCTGGACGAGGCCACCTCCAGCATCGACACGGGGACGGAACTGCTGATCCGGGACGCGCTCCGCACCCTCATGGCGGGCCGGACCTCGATCGTCATCGCCCACCGCCTCTCCACCGTGCAAAGCGCCGACCGCATCCTCGTGCTGCACCACGGGAGGCTGTGCGAGACCGGCACCCACCAGGAGCTGCTCCAGCGCCGGGGCATCTACTGGAAGCTCTACCAGCTGCAGTACCGCGACCAGTCCCCCGGCGCGTGACCCCGGCTACGGGGCGAAGTGGGCGACGGGGTCGCTGATTTCGAGCGCCTCCCCGATATGGAACGCCTCCGCCCTCCTCTTCCCGACAAGGGTGCCGTACCAGGCGTGGATGCTGTCCACGCGCTCCAGGAAATCGGGCTGGCTCAGGTAGGTGGCCGGTTCGCGGCTCGCGGGGTCGTACAGCTGCGAGCGGTGGGCGGCGATGGCGGCCTCCCGGCGCCCGACCCAGTCTCCGACGTCGACGACGAAGCTGGGCGCCACGTTCCACGGGAGCTTGAAGAAGAGGAGGACGGGCGGCCGGTAGCGCTCCTGCCCGGTCCGGATCCTGGCCAGCCCGGAGTGGTGCACCGCCTCGGCCACGAGCCGGCCGGTGTGCACGTGATCCGGGTGCCGGTCCTCCCGGTAGTGGGTGGCGACGATCCGGGGGCGGTACTTGCGCAGCACCCGGATCACGGAGAGGCGCGCGGCGTCCGTGACCGTGATCCGGCCGTCGGGAAGGCCCAGGTTTTCCCTGACCGCCAGGCCGAGGATCCTGGCCGCTTCCCGGGCTTCCCGCCCGCGCACCGCGGCGGTTCCCCGCGTCCCCAGTTCCCCGCGCGACATGTCCACCACCCCCGTGGCGTACCCGAGGTCGGAAAGTTTGGCCAGCGTCCCCCCGATGAAGAGCTCCGCATCGTCCGGATGCGCGCCGAAAGCAAGGAAGTCCAGTTGCATGGTTCAGTCCATTTCGATCAGTTGATGTTCGGGGCTCAGGATATCGAGCCGCTCCCGCAGCCGGCCGAGCCCCGCGGGCGAGAAGCGGAGCGGGATCCAGACGCCGCCGAACACCTCCTCCTGCGGCCTCCCGCCCGGAGCCAGCGAATGGCACGCCCGGCGCACCCGCCGCCGCGCCGCCGCCTCCTTCACCGCGACCGCCCCGAGGCATTGCCGCCGCACCTTGTCCAGCTGGTAGACGATCCTCCCCCGGCAGGCGTCCCGGAACTTCAAAAACCTCTCACCCGCGCCCCCCTGCGCGCCCGGGCCGGAGAGGACCCGGAGCACCTCCCCGCGCAGCTCCTCGAGCCGCCCGGGGACCGGCGTGCGCATCCGCCCGAGGACGGCGCCCACGGCCGCCTCCTCCCCGGCGAAAAGATCGCCCGGAACCAGGCCGTAACGCTCCAGGGTTCTGCGGCTGCGCCCGTCGAGGAGGGTGGCGCTCACCCGGGGCCAGAGGACGGGCCCCTTCCCCCCCGGCCGCCCGGAGTCCGCACGCCCCGCGATGTCCTCGAACCCGACCACCTCCACGACCGCCGGCAGCGCCGCGGCCGCCGGCGCTTCCAGGACGACGGCGTTCTCCTCCCCCAGCAGGCGCCCGAGCAGAAGCCCCGGCAGGCGCGCGCCCTCCCGGGGCGGGGGCACGCGGAGGAGATCGGCCAGCAGCCCGAGGTCGGCGGGGTCGACCTCCCGGATCACGCCCCGGGAATCGACCAGGCGCGGCGCCGGCCCGGACGCGGCGCCGGGAGGGTCGGGACGCAACCCGATCACGGCCGTCGCCCGCCGCCCGCGCGCGGAGAGCTCCGAGGCCACCCCGACCGCGGTCAGGCACTTCAACCATTCCGACAGCGCGCCGCCCAGGGGGCCCGTGCGGACGTGGGCCACCACGGCCAGCGTCCCTCCGGGCAGGGGCCGGCCGCCGGACGCCCCGGGCATACGCTCCGCCATCCGCCCGAACCGCTCCGGGTCGAAGGGATCCCCGGATGCCCGGAATCGGCGCACGAAGTCGGTCCAGGCCCGGGGGATCCCGGGCACCTCATCCAATCTCATCCGCCCCACGCCTTCCGCGGCGCCTCCGTTTCCCCGACCGGGGAACGCGCACCCGCAGCAGCCGGGCGTCCCCTCCCCGGTCCTCGATGTCCACCTCCACCGCCCCGGGGAAGCCGCCCGACAACCGTTCGCTCCATTCCACCACGGTGACCCCGTCGCACCCGATGAAATCGCCGATCCCGATGGAGTAGATGTCCCTCGCGCCCTCGAGACGGTACAGGTCCACGTGGTAGACGCTGCAGCGCCCTTCGTAGATATGGACCAGGGTATAGGAAGGGCTGCTGACCTCGTCCGGATCCCGGACCCCCAGTTCCCGGGCGATCCCGCGGGTCAGCGTCGTCTTCCCCATCCCGAGGCCTCCGCGCAGCAGCACGACCCCGGGCAGTTCCAGGTTCCGGGCGATCCCGGCACCGATGCGCAAGGTGTCTTCGGGGGACCGGCTGACATATTCCCTGACGACGGGGCCGGCCTTGCCGTGGTCCCTCATCGCCCGAGCACCCTCCCGAACGCCCCGGGGAGGGCGGAGAGCAGGTCGGTGGCTACCAGCGACTCCATCCCCTTCTCCTCCGCCGCCAGGTCCCCGGCCAGGCCATGGAGGTAGACCGCGGCCGCAATCCAGGGGGCGGCATCCCCGGCCCCGGGGAGGGCGAGGTGCCAGGCGGCGGCGAACCGTCCGATCATCCCCGCCAGGATATCTCCCGTCCCGCCCGTGGCCATCCCCGGGTTGCCCGTGGGGTTCAAAAAAAGCTCCCCGCCGGGGGCGGCGACCACGGTCTGGAATCCCTTGAGAACGACGTGGCATCGGTGGGCGCACGCGTACCGCCGCGCCGCTGCGAGGCGGTCCCGCTGGACTTCGGCGACGGTGGCCCCCCCGAGGCGCGCCATCTCGCCGGGGTGCGGGGTCAGGATGACGGGCTGATCGTTCCGGTTGCGGGGCGGCGTTTCGGACAGCGCGAAGGCGTTGATCCCGTCCGCGTCGAGCACCACCGGGACCGGAGAGCGCTCCGTCAGTTCCAGGGCCAGCCGCCGGGCCCCGGGTTCGGTCGATATCCCCGGGCCAAGGACCAGGGCGTCCGCGTCGACGAGGCGCGCGAGCACGCGCTCCAGACCGGAGGGATCGAAGGTCCCCGCGGAGGTTTCCGGCAGGGGCTCCGTCATCAGCTCCGGAAACCGGCCGGCGGCCCCCGGGAGCGTCCCTTCGGGCAGCCACAGCGTGACCAGCCCGGCCCCCGCGCGCAGCGCGCCCAGGCCCGCCATCAGCGCGGCCCCGATCTTGCCCCGGGACCCCGCCACGATATGGGCATGCCCGAACGATCCCTTGTGCCCCTCGCGCGGGCGGGCGGGAAGGACCCGGCGTACCAGTTCCTCGCCCACCAGGTCGAGGAGGTAGTCCGGATGGTCGAAAAGGGAGGGAGGCGAACCGATCGGGGCCACGACCACGCGGCCGGCCAGGTCGGCCGCCGGCGGGAGGACCAGCGCGGGCTTCAGGGCGGAAAAGGTCACCGTCAGCCTGGCCCGGACGGCCGGGCCGGGAATCTCCCCGCGATCGGCCATCAGCCCCGAGGGGATGTCGACGGAGGCCACGAACGCGTGGGCCGCCGCCCGGTCGATCCACTCAAGGACGGGCCCGTAATCGGCCCCGATCGGCTTGGACAGGCCGGTCCCGAACAGGGCGTCCACGATGATGTCGGGGAGCGGGCCCTTTTCGAGTGCGGCCGCAGCCTCCGACGGCGCCGGGAAGGAGTCGATCGGGAGGCCCATCGCCCGTACGATCTCGTAGTTCACCAGGGCGTCCCCCCGGAGCGCGGCGGGATCGGCCGTCAGGGCGATCCGGGGGCTCGCCCCGGCAAGCGCCAGGTGGCGCGCGACGACGAAACCGTCCCCGCCGTTGTTCCCCCGGCCGCACAGCACCCGGATACGCTTCCGGGCGATCCCGGGAACGGATCGCGCGAGCTCCTCGCAGAAGGAGCGTCCGGCGTTTTCCATCAGCAGGATGGAGGGGACGTGAAACCGTTCCGAGGTGAGCCGGTCCACCTCCCCCATCTGCGCCGCAGTCAGGATCTTCATACCTGCCCCTCCCGCCGCAACGGGATCCGGGCGCCGCGGGACGCCCCCGGAGGGAGGGCCCGGTTGACCCCCGTCGCAAAAGATCTTACTATTTAAATGTTGAAACTCCGGCGGATCCGTGACGTCTATAGGTATGGATGCCCCTCCAGGCCCGGCCGCGGGGACCGCACAGGGTAGGATAACGGGCCCGGTCACAGAAAACAACCGCCCCCAGCGGAGGATTTTATGAAAAACATGTTTCCGAAATTATCCGCGCTGTTTCTGGCCGCGGCCATCCTTTCGTCGCCGGCCGCCTGGGCCAGGAAGCACGAAAACGTCGAAGAGATCGGAAACCGGGACGTCACGGGGCGCGTGTGGAATGTTTTCCCCAACTGGGTCTCGCTCGAAAAGGAGATCGAGCTGGGCAAACAGGTGGCAGACGAGTTCGAGCAGACCGCCCGGATGGTCGAAGACCCCGTCATCAGCGAGTATGTCGACCGGATCGGGCAGAACATCGTCAAGCACTCCGACGCCAAGCTCCCCTTCTACATCAAGGTCGTGGACACCGACGAGGTGAACGCCTTCGCCTTTCCCGGCGGGTTTTTCTACATCAACAAGGGCCTCCTCCTGGCGACCGGGAACGAGTCGGAACTGGCCGGGGTGATGGCCCACGAGATCTCGCACGTCACCGCGAGGCACGCGACGGTGCGCATGTCCAAGGCCCAGTACCTGCAGCTTGCGGCCATTCCCGCCCTTTTCGTCGGGGGCTACTGGGCGCAGATGGGGATTCAGAACGCCCTGGGCCTGGGGCTCAACCTCGAGCTGATGGGGATCACGCGGGAATCGGAGCGCGAAGCGGACCAGCTGGGGATCCAGTATCTCTGGAACGCGGGTTACGATCCGAACGGGTTCGTCTCCTTTTTCGAGAAACTGCAGCGGGAGGAAAAATCGGAGCCCGGCCGCCTGGCCGGCTGGTTCCGCACCCACCCCTCCACGGACGACCGGATCGTGGCCGCCCTGGACGAACAGCGCTACCTCCCCGAAAAGGACGCCTACATCGTGGACACCTCCGAATTCCAGCGGATCCAGAACCGCCTCCGGTCGATAGACAACGCCCAGAAGGCCGAGGAGGCGGGGGAAGCCCCGGAACAGAAACGCCCCACCCTCAAGCGCCGGACCGAGCAGGGGGAGGACCCCTCCGCCGGCACCGGGGAGGGGGAGGAGTCCCCCGGCAGGAGCCGCCCGACCCTGAAGCGGGCGTCCGATCCGCAGTAGGGGAAACGCCACCGGATGCCGGCGGCCGCCCGGGCCGCCGGCAAATCCGCCGCCCACGGTGAAATCCCTTTCATTCTACCCCGTATGCTGTTAAATAGGAACATTCCGCGCGCACAAGTTTTCGTCAAACGGCAGGTATTTGAAACAGTTTTTGCCGTCCGGTCGTATTGATAGCTGTTAACCCTGGTGCATCGTGCGGGAAAGGCAGGAAAGCCATTATTTTTCGAAGGAGTCCGGTATGAAAGTATGTTCCGCTGCGGCAAAGCGCGCCCTTTCCATCCTGGGCATGCTGGCCCTGGTTCTGGCATCCACCACACTTTCTTCCCCCGGCGTCATCGCCCAGGAGCCGGCTTCCCCGGCCGGTGAAGCCTCGACGGGTTCCGGTGCGGACGAGCTTCCCCCCCTCCCCCTGAGCCCGATCGAAACCGCCCAGAGGGACGGCACGGCGCTTCCGCTCTCGCTGAAGGACCTGACCAAGCTGGCGCTCGAGCAGAACCTCGATATCGCCATCTCGGACACGAACGAGCAGCTGCGCCAGCAGGCGATTCTGCAGCAGCACGGCAGTTACGACCCGCAGCTGACGGCCCAGGTCGGGTTCAACTCCAGAAAGAACGCCAACACCACCCAGTACGACCGTTCCACGGAATCGTTCAACAAGAACGACAACGCCTCCTGGAACTTCACCTTCCGGCAGCCGGTCAAGACGGGGGGCACCCTGCAGGCGACCTGGAACTCGAGCCGGTCGGAGAGCAACAGTACCGCCATGGTGTTCAACCCCAACTACCAGAGCTCCTGGAGCGTGCAGTTCTCCCAGCCCCTGTGGCGCAACCTGCGGATCGATTCCAACCGCGCCAACCTCAAGCTGGCCAACCTCGACCTGACCCTGACCGACAGCGAGTTCAAGCAGAAGGTCACCGACACGATCTCCAACATCCAGACCGCCTACTGGGACCTGGTGAGCG
>JAAYCX010000034.1 GCA_012729555.1 Acidobacteriota bacterium | reverse complement strand
GCGAGCGTCTTTCACGCCGATCTCGTGCGCGCCATCGAACTGGAGGCGTCGTTCGATTTCATCGCCGTGGGGAGCTACGGGCTGACCACCCGGACGAGCGGCGAAGTCCGCCTCCTGAAGGACCTGGACGAGAGCCCCGAGGGGCGCGACGTGATCATCGTGGAGGACATCGTCGACACCGGCCTGACGCTCGACTACCTGGTCCAGTGCCTGAGGATGCGGGAACCCGCGAGCCTCAGGACCGCGGCGCTGCTCGACAAGCCCTCGCGCCGCCAGCGCGAAGTGCCGATCGACTACCTGGGGTTCGAGATCGACGACAGGTTCGTGGTCGGATACGGGCTGGACTACGGCCAGCACTACCGGAACCTGCCCGACATTCATCTTCTGGGGAACTGACGCCGGAAGGGCCGGGACGGCTCCGAGGAGCCGCCCCGGCAAAGGCGTCAGGAGCGTACGCTGCGCATCTTTTTCCGCAGGCGCTTGCGCGCCAGGGCCTGCTTGATTCTCTTCTTTTCGCCCGGCTTCAGGTAGAAGGAGTGCTTCTTGACATCCTTGATGATGTCTTCCTGCTGAACCTTGCGCTTGAAGCGCCTGAGGGCGCTTTCGAGGGATTCCCCCTCGTTCAGGATGACTTCCGCCAAACCATTCACCTCCTTCGGCGACAAGGGGGTACGTTACCCCCTGCGGCGTCGAGTGTCAAGACCCAATCTTTCAACCAGTTAGGACTCCCGCGGCGCCTGCCGTGACCGTACCACAAGCTCGATGATGTCCGCCGCCCGTTCCGGGGGGAGGAGGCCCGTGTCGAGGCAGAGGTGGTACCGGGTGCTCAGGGTCCAGTCGTGGCGTGCCATGCGCGCGAGATACGCCTGCCGCGCCCGGTCCGATTCGCGGATCATCGAGAGCGCCTTTTCCCGCGTCGGCGCCCCGTAGACCTCCATGGCCCGCTCCACCCGGAAGGTGTCGGGCGCGTGCAGGAACACGTGGACCGCCCCGGGGTGGTCGCGGAGCACGTGGACCCCCCCGCGCCCCACGATCACGCAGTCCTCCCGCGCGGCGAACTCCCGGATGATTTTGGCCTGGAGCTCGAACAGGCGCTGGTCCGTCACCGTCTGGAAAGGGGGCGCCGTGTAGGAAACGTCGGGGAGCCCGTAGGTGAAAAGGGAGGTGATCTTTTCCCAGAACGACGCCAGCCGCTCGTCGCGCCAGGAGATCTCCTCGACCGGGAGGCCGAGCTTTTCGGCCGCCAGCTGCAGCACCTCGCGGTCGGCGTAGAGATACCCGAGCCGCGCCGCCACCATGTTCCCGATCTTCGCCCCGCCGCAACAGAACTGCCGCGAGATGGTGATCGCGGTTTTTTCACCCATGGCTCTCCCCCCGCGCGTCACTCCGGCCCGTCGCCCGGTTCCTCCCCGGCGACGACCGTGACGCTGGCGACGTAGTCCCCTTCCTCGAGATCGATGCACTTGACCCCGACGGCGGCCCGGGCGTGCGTGTTGCGGATATCGTCCGCGTTGAGCTGGATCAGCTTCCCGTTGGCCGTGATCAGCATGACGGAGGTGTCCTCCTGGACATGGCAGGTGTGGACCACCGTCCCGTTCTTCTGCCCCACCTTGACGTTGATCACGCCGCTCCCCCCCCGGTTCTGCCGGGGGTATTCCTCCACGTCGGTGCGCTTGCCGAACCCCTTTTCGGTCACGGTGAGGAACTGGCCCGGGCCCTTGAAGGCCGACATGGCCACCACCTTGTCGTCCCCGGAGAGCCGGATCCCGATGACGCCCCTGGCGGTGCGCCCCATCTCCCGGACCCCCGTTTCCGCGAACCGGACCGCCTTGCCCATGCGGGTGGCCAGCAGCACGTCGGTGTCCCCGTCGGTGAGCCGGCAGCCGATCAGTTCGTCGTCCTCCGGCACCGAAATCGCGATGATGCCCGAGCTGCGCGGGTTCGAGTACTCCCGGAGCGCCGTCTTCTTGACGATGCCGTTGCGGGTGGCCATCAGCACGTACCCGCCGCCGTCGAACCCCTTCACCGAGATGATGTCGGCGATCTTTTCGTCCTTGCCGAGGTTCACGAGGTTGACGATGGCCTTCCCCTTCCCCGCGGTGCCGACATCGGGGATCTCGTAGACCTTGAGCCAGTAGACCTGGCCGCGGTTGGTGAAAATCAGCAGGTAGCTGTGGGTGGAGGCGACGAAGACGTGGTCGATGAAGTCCTCGTCGCGCGTGGTCATGCCGATCCGCCCCTTCCCCCCGCGGCCCTGGGAGTGGTAGAGCGAGGCGGCCGTGCGCTTGATGTAGCCGGAGTGCGTGACGGTGATGACCACGTCCTCCTCCGCGATGAGGTCCTCGAGCGTCATCTCGACTTCCTCGTCCACGATCTCGGTCCGCCGCCGGTCCCCGTAGGCGGCCTGGATCTCCCTGAGTTCGCCGACCACCACCCCCTCCAGGACCTTCTCGCTGGCCAGGATTTCCTTCAGGCGCGCGATCAGCTTCAGGATCTCCTCGTACTCGGCCACGATCTTCTCGCGCTCGAGCCCCGTCAGCCGCTGCAGCCTCATCTCCAGGATCGCCTGCGCCTGGGGGGCGCTGAACCCGAACCGGTCCATGAGCCCCTCCCGGGCGACGGCCGGCTCCTTCGAGGCGCGGATCAGGGCGATGACCTCGTCGAGCATGTCCAGGGCCCGGCGGAGCCCTTCCAGGATGTGGGCCCTCGCCTCGGCCTTCGCGAGCTCGAAGATCGTCCGCCGGCGGACCACCTCCTTCCGGTGCCCGATGAAGCAACGGATCGTCTCCCGCAGGTTGAGGACCCGGGGGCGGTTCTCGACGATGGCCAGCATGATGATGCCGAAGCTGGTCTGCATGGCCGTCATCTTGTACAGGTTGTTGAGGACGACCTGCGCCGGCTCGTCCTTCTTGATCTCGATGACGATCCGCATCCCCTCGCGGTCGGACTCGTCGCGCAGGTCGCTGATCCCCTCGATCTTCTTGTCGCGCACCAGCTCCGCGATCCGCTCGATCAGCCTGGCCTTGTTCACCTGGTAGGGGATTTCGGTCACGACGATGGCTTCGCGCTCGCGCGCCATCTT
>JAAYCX010000033.1 GCA_012729555.1 Acidobacteriota bacterium | reverse complement strand
GTCGTAATCCCTTCTTCTTCAGGGCGGTGATTCCAACTGCTCGCTACCACATCTCCATTATATTCAGAGTTATAAAAAGGGGGTTGCCAAAAAACCCATGCATTATACCAGGTAACATGCCTCCCCCGACTCAACATCATCATTGTATACGTCGATGCTCGGCGAATCCCCGTCCTCTCTTATCGCCCGCAGAAGCCTGCCCAACCCCCGGCCACCCAGCACAATCCCGTCGGGAAGATCCTGCCGTCCGAGCATGGCGACTTCACAGCGATCCGGCACGTGGTAGGCCCGCACATCGTCTTCTTTCGGCGAAATCAGCTCCGAGAGACCGGCGATAATTCGCTCAAGCTCCAACTGGTTACCTTGGAACACGAAAACAGAATATTGTACCGGAATCGCATGCGACTTCAGAAAACGATGCACCCGGCCCAGGCGGCGAGGATTCGCTATGTCATACCCAATCAGCCAGTTACGCTGTTCTGTATGACTCATATGCCCTCCGGTCGCTCCGAAGATATTCGCGCAGGATCCGTACACTGGTACGCAGCGATTGCCGCGTCCCGAAGGGGATCTGCCCCAGGTTGCCGCTGCAGCTGCTGAGCCTCTGACAAAGGCGGTCGAGAAGTTCTTGCCGCCATTCCGATTGATCGCAATCGCCTTCCATTTCCTCTGGATCCAGCCCCATCATGGCCAGCAACGCCCGGTGCCTCCACGATTCGATGCGCCGCTCCCGATCCTGCGACATGCCTTCAAAAGCCTCAACCAGGTCGCGACGCTCCGGACTTCCCTCGAAACGCTCCATCAGTTGATCGAGTAAGACAGCCTGCCTCCAACGCTCAAGGCGCATCATGTCGGAAAACAGCCGATATTCCTGCCTTCCCCATGACAGGGGATCGTGCGGGACTCCATTGGCACAAAGCGCCGAGGAAATCTGCGCGGCGGCCAAACCCGACAGGAACCGATGGCTTCCCCCCACACGCTTGTTATGGCGCAGATATTGGTTAAAACACACCACCTGCCAGGTCATATCCGGATGACGGCTTCCGCATTCAATATGGAGCGCCTCGAGTGCCCGGATCATTTCCCCACGCTCGGCGCCGGAAAACCACCGGTCATAACGCGCAAGAAAGCGCGGCACGCCCAGCAACGAACCGAGGTGCCGGATCAATCCATATACCGGAACGGAGGCCCGAAACCAGAGCCTCACAAACCTGCCCATCCCGTCCAGCACGGCAACAGGCTTCCGCTGCGATAGGCAGGCGCCCAAGGCGTCTCCATGCCATTGGATCGTTCCCAGGGCGACAACACGAGAGACCCGTTGGAGCGGATACTGGCCATCGGCGCGAGCCGGCCGGCGGACCCGCAGCGCAGGCCCGTCGAGCCTGACTTCAATGCCCCGCGATCCGTCCAGGTAAAGGGCCTTCACAGGTCTTCCTCCCCATCGCAGACTGGCAGCTCCGGAGCCTCAGTGCGCAACGCCCGCGCCAGCAACCGGCAATAGCCCCGGAGTCGGACCGAGATCGACTTCATGAAGTGCTCGTAGTGCTCGTAGAACCGCGCGCGGCCCGCCTTTTCGATCACGCAGGCCCCCTTGTCGACCTTGAAGTGCTCAGGCCGCAGTGTCCTGGAACGGAACATCTCCCAGACCCAGGCATCGACCAGGGGTCGCACCGGCTCGATCAAATCGCAGGCTAGCGATTCGCGCCCGAAGGCGACCTCGTGGAAGAAACCGAGAAAGGGGTCCAGCCCGGTGGCATGCGCCAAGCGCACCCCTTCGAAATGCGCCAGCGTGTATCCCAGCGACAGGCAGGCGTTAGCCGGGTCGCGCGGCGGGCGCCGATTACGGCCGTTGAAATTCAGCGCCTCGGCAAAAAGGGAGGTATAGGCACGGAAGTAGGCCGCCTGGGCGGCGCCCTCGATGCCGCGCAGGTTGTCCGCGCACAGGCCCTCTTCGTCCACACGCAAGCGCATCGCCGCAAGGGTTTCCAGAGCGTCAGAAAGCGGTTTGCGCCGGTCGGCTCTCAGGGCCAAAACTCGCTCCAGGAATCGCTGCTGCCGCACAATCTTGGCGCCGATGAAGCGGCGGGCCCACTCCAACCGCCAATCCGCGTTACCTGAAGCTGCATACTGCGCCACGCGCAGCGCCGCGTCGTTGTGCGGCCGGCCATGGACCACCGCCAGCCGGTTCCCCTGCCGGCCGCTCAACACCACGGCGGCGCACCCGCTGTCTGCGAGGGCCCCCAGCGCACTCGACGTCAGCGCAGTCTCCGCACGGAAGACGATCCGGTCGAGCAGGGAGAGGGGAACGGTTCGGATCCGGCTGCCACTTTCATACAGAGCCAGCGCGGCCCCGTCCACCCTGAGCTCCAGTCCCTTCCGGTCGAGATAGAGTGTCGCCATGATCACCCGCAATAGAAGAAAGGGGGGTCCTGCGGTTCTTCCGCAATCCCGAGGGTATGGACACGCGAGCGAGGATCCAGCCTGATAAGGAGCACACGGTCTTCATCCGGCTCGATCACCGCATCGAGCCGATACAGGAGGGTGCGCCGTTCGGCCGGCGTAAGGAAACACTCGTACGCCGATTTCTGCCCCCCGGTCGCGTGCCCCTTGACGAGTTGAAGCGCGGCGCGCATCCGGCGCGGAGAAGCAATGTCATAGGCCGCAATATAGAGATCGCGCTCTTCCATAACCCCGTTCCCTCACTTAACGGGGAAATTGTAGCGCGGTATGGGGAGATTCGGGAAAACCGCAAGCTTGCCGCGGGGGAAGGGGCATGACTAATTGGGGGCGCCTTCATGAGGGGATCCGCTACCTTCATCGGGCACGTTCCACTCGGTACTCCACAAGCCGTGCATGATGTCGCTCCATGTCATCGGCAGAAAGCTCGATCCCCCTGCGTTCCTCCGGGAGGTCCATGGCAATTTGAATGTATCGTGCGGGTTTTGCACAGATTTCGGCGGCCAGATGAACGGGCAATATTCCGATCACCACATCTCCAGGCCGTATCTCCTCGATCCGCAGGTGACTCAGCGCGCGATCGATCATGACGTTGTGACGGGCAGCCCAGTCGAGGGCACCGCCATGGCGCGTTACGAAATAGGTGGCCATAGGCTTCGGACCTGCTACAAAACGTTCAATTGCCGAAACAGGTCCCGGAGCGTCTTCCTCAACCCCTGTTCGCTTTCCAAGGCCCTTTCTATGGCCCGGTCCCAGGGTCTGACGCCATGGGTTAACGCGTTGCGCAGGTTGCTCAGGGTCTTGAACCCCTCCCGAGTGTTTCTCATTTCATCCTTGGCGATATCCCGGTTCTCGTAGTCATCGACTTCGCCGTGCCGATTTTGAATTTCGGCGGAGATGATCGATTCCATCCCATAAATGATCGCCCGGACGTAGTCCGCCTGTTCCAGGTACCTTTTGGCCAGGTCTCGCTCCCACGATGCCCGGTCGGGGCGCTGGTGCCAGGCAATCCTCTTTTCCAACTCCTCTCTAAAGAGCGCGGCCGCCGGATCGTCCGCCGGGTAGCCATGGTCCAATCCCGCCCAGGATCTCAGTTCCGAGCGAGCCCGGACCGGATTGGTCGTGCGTTCGAAAAACGCCGCATTTTTGAGCATTTCACCCTGCGCCCCCAGGAGCGGGGCGAAGGCGCCATAATCCCCGTCCTTGTCGTAGGAGTGGAGCGCCTCTATCCATTCGGCAATGCGCAACAGCCCGGCCAGGTTGTGAACCGGCCCCTCCCCGGTGTCGGGATCATAGGCGCCGTACCAGATGCCCTTGATCGTTGCCTGGCGAGTCTTTTTAAGATGTATAGCTGCAAGCAGCGCGATCATCGGAAGGTGACGAAAACCGTGGGTGACATCGATATGCACGGTATCGCCCGGGGTCACATGCCTCGCCATGATGGACAGGAGCTCGACCTGCTCCCGCCCGTCCCGACAATAGGGAATGATTTCCAATTGCACGTCGCAGCCCAGGAATTGCGCCAGCGGCCGCTGCAGGGGATCGAGACATTCGGCAGTGACCGTTTTCGCGTGGACGGCCTCAATCAGCTCCATCTGGGCATCGACTTCATCGCCGGCAAGGGGAACATCCTTCTCGAAAAGATGGTCCCACATGCTGCCCGCCGTGCCCATGATGACCAGGCGGTCGGCCTTGATCCGCTGCTGCAGCGGCCAACCGAAAAAGGCCGCGGGTTCGCCAAGATTTCCATCCCCAAAGTCATAACGAGTTTCGCGATATCCCTGTTCGGTCCGCGGTACGCGACCCAGAAAACTAAGCAGAGTGGTGGTCATCATGCCTCCGGTTTTTTCAGGTAACCCATCACCGTTTTGGTTCTTTGGTAATCCCTGTCCTTGTCGGGATTCTTCTTTTCGCTTTTCTCCTTCCATTGCTTCTCGGCCTGCATCCGGATCTTGACCTTTCCCGCAATGGCCACCGCCTGTTCTCCGCTCCAGGCATTGCTCGTCAAGCCACTGACGAGGGCGTTGATTTCCGGCTGGTTTTTATCCGCTCTTGCATCCAGAAAGCGGGCGATTTCCCGATCGATCGGATCCATCTGTTCAATCTCCCGCTCCCGGGCCTCCTTTTCTCTTTGAACGCGCAACGCCTCCTGTCTAGCCATTTCCTCCCTTTGCCGCTCGGCCTTTCTTTGCTGGTCTTCGCCCATTGCGCCGTAACCCACGGCCGTTTTGGCACCAAAACCGCACCATGCGAAAGCGTGTTCAAAGGCGGCAACCAGCAACTGCTTCCACCGGCCTCCCTCTATCAACTCAGATTTGGTGTGCCCAAGCAGCTCGAGGTCACAAAGCACATGAAAGGCAAACCCGGATCCGGGCGGGACGGTAAGGAAGGAAATCGGGTTGGGTTGCCCCGAATCGTGCGGGCTGACGCTTCCGCCGGTTTTGCGATCCTTTTTCTGCTGGTAATAGTGTCCCTGGTGCGGCGTCATGATTTCCACCTGCAGGGCGTCATCCTTGATCAGTGGAATCACGTCCCAGAAACTGAGCGCGCCGCGCTGGTGCTCGCTGTCACCGTCCGCGCCTTTAGGACCGAAAAGCGCGGTAATCCGGTCCTCGCTCCAACCACCGGTATCTCCCCAATCACCGGAAGCCAGCTCCAAGGCCGCTTGGCGCACCACGCCCTTGACGCCGCTGCCAGGAAGATAGGGCAATCCATAGGGACTGAGAAAGGCAAAGCCGTTTTCCAATGGATGTTCGTTGCCCAGGCCCGTGGTGAACGGCGAAATCGCGACCGCATCCACCGAAAAAATCGTATCACCGAAGCTTGTCGCAACGCGCCTTTGCCGCAACACAAGGGATTCGGCGTGCTTTTTGTCCCCTTTGTTCAGGCGCGTCATCGATTTCCACGTATCCTTTGGAATGTCGGTTTCCTTGCTCCAGTCGCTGTTCCATATGGACAGGTAGTAACCAAAGCGCATTCCGGGCGAGGCAGTGGCAAAATCCTTCCCCAGGTAATCAGGAACGGCGGCGATGGACATGTTACTCCCCCCCCTTGCGCGCTGCGGCCAGCTGGCGCAACCACTTCAGCCAGGCGAAGGCTTCCGCGTTTATGGCCTGGTAATCCTGAGCATGCTCCAATTTCATGAGCGCTTCCATGAAGGCTGCAAAATCGCTGCTCGGAAGTACATGGGGAAAACGGTTGCTGAGCCATGCGCGCAGTTGCTCGGCGACGTTTTCATGATTGCCCTTCTTTTGGTGCGCAAAAGCCAGGACCTGCATCAGCCCGCTGTTCATGATGAGCGCCGGTAGACTCTTGGCAATGTTGACCTGTTCCTTGGAATAAGTAGCACATTTGTCCCATGCGTCCTGGGCTCGTTGTTGTTCCAATGTCTGTGCCATAGATCAGCCCTCCACCACTTTGGCCACGACCAAGCCGCGGCCCGTGGTCGCATCCCCGCCGATCTGCAGCGGCTTTCCGTTGATCAGCGGCAAAATCTTGCCAAGCACGATTTCGGCAGGCAAATCCTCTCCCTTCCGCCCCGTCCGTGTCTGGCTGGCAAGTAGGGGAGCGATAAGGAGCGACTCCGGGGGCAGGTTCTCGGTGTAGAACAGGCCCGTTCCCTTAGCGGCACCGGTTGTACTATCGATGCATACATGCGGTTCCACTAACATGGCGTTTTGCGCAAAGTACCCGAAGTCGGTGTCGGAAAGCACCGTAATGTCGGTTTTTAGCTTTTCGCGAAAAAAGGCATACTCGTCAGCGCCGGGCAATGCCCTTTCCGCCAGGTCGGTAGCAATGGCCTTCAGTTCGGCCGATTCGGATGCAGAGTATTCAAAGGCTTCGAGGTGCAGTTTGCCTTCAGGTATCAATTCAGCGTTTGCTGTCAGCGCCTCACCTGCCGGTACGCTCACCGCATCCCATTTCACCGCTGCTCCGGATAGCGCCATAAGCCTGCGGGCTCGGGCCAGCGCCTGGGGGCAGGTGGCATAGACATAGCCGTTCCTGAGCGACCGGACGGGGAGCAGGACCAACTGCGCATCGCCGAAACTGACGGCTCCCGCGTGCAGGCCATTCTTGTTTTCGGAATCGGGGCCGAGAAGGCTCTCGATTTCTTCCGGGGATCCCCCAAGGGCTCTCCAGCCGTGCCGCACGGCGCCCTTGATGCCTGACCCGGCAAAGCAGGGATGGCCGGTGTGGCGCTCCCGCTGAATGGGGTTGTCGATTACGTCCACCGCCTGTCCCGCGCCCATGTGGACCGGGCTGACGGCATAGAGAAACACAACTGCCTTTTTCTCGAACATTGATCTTCTCCCTTATAGGTATTCGCTCGTCACCATGCCGCCACCGCGACACGGTTGAAACCCTCCGCCCTCCGGGCATCATCCTTACACGATTCATCCCATAAGCCGCAGGCCGCAAGCTTGCGAAGCTCCCCGGGCGCCGCCTTGAGCTCATCAAGCCAGTAAACACTTCCGGAAGGAACCACACGCTGGGCCGGTTTGGGCATGCGCCTGGCCAGGTCCCATCCGGAGATGGTCTCAAAACGCGGCACACATGCGCATGACACCCTGCCCGTGACATTGCCCAGGGAAACCCGAAAGTCGGGCCCCGTTCCCGGCAATTTCCAACCCAGGGGAAACAAACCCGGGCTGGTGAGCACCAGGCGGCAGCATCCCGCCCGACTGATGCCTTCATAATCGGGCTCCGGAAGGCTCACGCTCGCATTCTCGATGCTGGCGGCCCGCCCGTCGCCGCCAAAGCGGAGCATCCCCGCAGTGGGCGGATTCGCACCGGCGACCGCGACCAGGAAACCAACCCCCTCCTTCAGCGCTACGGCAACGCTCGAAAACAGCTTGCCTTCGTCCGCAGTGCGTTTGTCTCCACTCAGGCCTATGCCGATACGGGTTTCCAAGGCCCATAGTTCGCTGGCGTCCACGAGTTGTTCCGGCGTCGGGACCTGCCCGCGCAGATACGCCGCCAATCCGTCCTGCGTGAGCCACCAGCCACCCTCGTTCTTGCCGCGCTCGCCCTGCGCCAGGACCGGCAACAATGGCAACCCGAAGGAAGAGGGTAGATCGATAGTTGTCGGGCTCAATCGGCCAACCCGTAAAGGAGACCTGCTCCGGTCGTCGGTTCCTTGACTCTTCTTCCGCTCGACAACAAGATCCGCCGGCAGCGCCATCAGGATCTCCGGCTGGCCCTTTACCTTGCGTGCCACGTAAAAGCCTGCCAGCTCGAAACTTCCAGGACGCTCAGGCGTTCCCAGGGTGGGGTGGACAATCTCGTTTCGGGAAAAGGCCCCAAGATCCGCGCGATCATCCGCCAGCATGCGAGACCGCAGCGCCCCGGCGGCCACGGACGGCCGAGGCGGGATGGTGCTTTCGCCATAGCTTCCCGGATCGCCAAACAGTTGGTTGCCGCGGAGGAAAAGAACGTCAAGGGGTTCGATAAAACGATATTCGATGCTCATGCGGCGCCTCCCATCTCCCTCGTTTCCGCATCCTGCGGCCGGTTTCGGCTTACGCGGGTTTCCCGGGCCAGAAATTCCGCAACTGCCACAAAATTCCGCAGCCTTTTAATCGGATCTGACTTCTTCCAACTATTCGCCAGGAGGCAAAGCTCTTTTGCCAGTTCCGGCACCTGGCTCTTGGCCGAACCCTTGGCCTGCCGGTCCAGTTGATAGGTCAGCAGACTCTGTATCATTCCGTTGCAGAAGGCGCTCTCCGGCAATTCATGCTCGTTCAGCCACTCCAGGACGTGATAGGCGGCACGACGTGATACGTCCCCCATGGCAAGAAAATCACGGAGCAATGCAAGAAGGTTGAGCGGCTGCCCCCATTTTTCCGTCAGGTAAAGGGCGCCCCCCGAACGCTTGACGATCGTGATGGAAAAGGCGTCACGCCCGCCCTCGCTCTTGGCCCGTTTTTCCGCTGCGGCCAGTTCCCTCCGAACGAAGGTGAGCGGCGCCTGATGGTGTGCGATGACGGCGCCGCAGGAGGCCGTTGCCTTCGTTCCCATCATGCGCATCAGCCTGCCGTTGAGCATCGCGAAACCATTTCGCAGGGCAAGCCCACGCCCCGGTGCCCCCCCCTCATGTTTGGGATCATGCCCTGAATAGGCACAACGGAGCCGTTGCATCGCTGCAAGCAGGTCGGCCACGGGCAGCATGGCAAAAACGTCATCTCCGCCCGAGTATATGAGACGGCCCAGATGTTCGTTTTCAATCACATGACGGACCACTGTCAGCGAAAAATCATTCAGTGCACCCGAAATCGCAAGGTGCCGGTTAGGCGAAAGGGCCCGTTTTTGATCACCATACTCTTTGATCAGCAGCTGCCCTTGGGCATGCCGGTCAAAACCTTCCTGGACCTGGGGATGAAAACTGTCGCGGTAGCTTATGGCATAAGCCTCTCCACCCCCCAGCCAGCCACCCATCCGGTCCCCATCCATCATGATGAGGCTGTAATAGGTTTCGAGGTTGTCGCCAAATATCTTCTTTACCTCAGCCTCCGCGTGCCGCTTCTCCTCCTCCCCCCGTTCGCGCGCCTCATCGAGATAGCCAGGCAACCGTTTGGCCGCAGCTACGGAAGGCTTATTGCCATGTTTGAGCATGAGCTTGCGGGGCAGCGCCACGCTTTCCGCATTCTCAAAATCCATTTGTGGATCGAGGGTCGGTTCCTTGGACAACCACTGATCAAGCTGGTGGGCCAACGCCATGGTATGGGTGGATACCACGAAGCGGTCGATGCCTCTTTCAGTCTCGCCGCTGGCCAATGCCCTGTCCACTTCCTCCTTGAACAGCGTCGGCCACAACCGCTTGATGGCGGGTAAACCACCCAGGTGCTCTCCTTCCTTGGCCCAGGCAGGCTTATTCCTGGCGATCCTCGCCCAAAGGGTGTCCGTCTGACGTCGATAAGATCCTTGGAGTTGTTTGCGGTCCGTGGTGAGCCACTCCGTCTCCCCGGTCAGGGAACAGCGCCAGCCTTCCTGCCGGGTCTGGTCAAAAACGCGCAGGCTTTTGGCCGCGGCAAGCACACGCTCGGCCAAGTCATGCACCGCCGGATAGAGCACGCCGGGGTTGGGCGTAAAAAACACGGACTTTTGGCCCTGTTCATCCACAAGCTCCATTTCTTGTTGCAGCAGCTTCCACGCAGGCGTACCAAGAAAACCGGGCAGGCCACCACTGTCATTGTCGCCCGGCTCGAAGAAGGGCTTCATTGCCGCGGCGAGCCGTGAAACATCAAGAGATTTGTCCCCACTGTTTTCACGGACAAGCGAGAAGGGCGCGACCGCCCAATGCACTTCGGGAAATCCCTCAAGCTGATCCTTCATCTGCCGATAGGGAGTTTCCATATTGTCGGCTTCATCGAATCCCGCTTCCCGCAGCAAACGCTTCACCACGTCGTCCCCGAGCTTTGCCAACCACGCCCGCACCTTGTCACCCACTTCCTCGGCCAGGGTCTGCGCCTGGGAACGCGGCACGACCGCCACAAAACGATTGGGGAGCGCAGCGGAAAACAGCGGGTTGCTGTCCGTACCCGCCCGGTTCCATTCGCATCGTCTGAACAAGGTTTCGGGCAAACCACATTGGTCGCGCAACCATAGATCCACCTGCGGCACGCCCCGCAGACGCGGAAAGAGGATCGCGTCCGGCCCCAGCCGGTCACACACCACCCTCATCCCCTCCCAGGACAGGCGCGCCAACAAATGCGAACCGGCCCAGAGGTCGTCCATTTTGCGGGCGCTGGCGATGAAAGGCTGCACCGGGCCGATAGATAGGGTAAGCAGTGCGGCCTCGTTCGCAGGATCCGCAGAAAATGCCCCGGCGAAGGCCGAAACGATGTCAAGATGGTCCCAAATGCTGTGGTCGGGCACGCGGGTGTCGGCAGGCAAGAGGTGCCAAAGGGCCCCCAGCTTGCCATTGTCATCTTCCTCCTCGACTTCCGGACCGAAGCGCCAGAGCGCGAGTAGCGTCGTCCGCCACTCGTGTTCACCGGCTTTGTTTTGGTCTAGGGTGGCCAGCAATCTTGCCACATGATCAAAGCTGCGCTTCCGGATGTCGCGAAAATCCGTTTCGCTCAACCCCCCCGGGAGCGTAAACCGTTCTCCCGTCAGCGGGTGGATCAGGACCGGGTTGTCTGCCCACCGAACCTGGGCCCAGGTCGCCACCTTAAGCGTCTTTTGCTCACCCTTTTTGGTCGTTACCTCTATTTCCTGCATGGGCCATTGCGGACGATCGGCAGCCGCGGCCCAGCAGTCCGCCCGCTGGATAAGCCGGTACATGGATGCGGGAATGCCTTTTTTAAATGTCGTCTTTGCCAGCGACTCTTCGTCGCCCGCAATCGTATCTTGACCAATTGCATGCATGCCAAGCAGCCGGGTCAGTGCGCGGCTGGTTCCGCCTTCGTGACCCGCCGGGTCGCGCATCAGCACCAGCGCCTTCTCCGCCGGATCGTGCAGCCGGGCGGCCACCTTGGTTTGCCAGAGGCTATTGTCGTTTACGCTCATTTTTTATTCCTGGACTCGCGTCAGATTAGATTGTTGGGATAAAAAAGAATGAACCCGCTGCCACACCTGAAGAACGTTCTGCCGGTCAGGCCTGAATGATTCAGGCGGCAAACAGGGCATGTGAAAAATGATTCCGCGCAGCTTTCTCTCATCCTGCGCGTCCCGGCGTATCTTGAAGCGAAGGGTGTTTGGCAAGCGTGCGCTTCTTTCCCAAGAACGGACCCAATGATTGGTCACAGGGTAACTAAGCCAGTGCCGCGGTTCCGGCGCCTCCGCCTCCCTCCCTGTGGTAAAGCGAAACTGGGTGCGCAACCCGATCTTGACGAGGGCCAACTCCTTCATCAAAAGCTTCCAATCATCAAATGACTGCGTCTCCCAAGCCAACAGGCCGTCGCCGTCGCACCCAAGCGCATGCGGCCAATCCAAATCGAGGCATTGCATCCAGTTGCGCAACGGGGGGACGCCCTGAAGCTCAGGGGTATTACCCAGTGGTTTGAGACTGAGGGATCCCCAACCATTGCGGCTTCGCCCGCCGATGGTGCCGAAACGATCGATTAGCCACATTGTTTGGTTGATCAACGCAGCCTCTTTTTCGGGCAAGGCCAGAGATAAAACCGCGCTTTCAGCCGGCTGGATGGCGGCGTTGGCTTTGAGGGCGGTTCCGCCCTTGAAAACCAAGGGACCATATCCAAGGTACAAGTCGCTTCCTACCGGTTTGGGTACTTCCGGGTGGGTTACGCTTCCGTTTCGGCCCAGACCCGCCCAGCTTTTCAGCGTGCCTTCATTCCAGTGGTTAAGACGCAGGAGTATTTTGCTCTGGCGCGCGGAGGAACTGTCGCTCTCAAGCCATGCGTGTCCGAATAGCCTCCCTTCCATCTCCCGGAGTTGGGTGAAGTCCCATGGAAACTCCACTTCAGGAGCAGCCGCCACCCGCCACCATTGCCGCAGCAGCGCCTTGAACGGGGGGGTCCGCCATTGGGCCGACTGTTCGGCGTTGCCCAAAAAGGCCGGGGTCAGGAAACGCACTTCATACTCAAGTTGCTGCATTTTCATGCTTCCATCCTCTCTTCAGGAGCGGCGGCTTCCAGGGTCAGCTGCCGGACTTCGGGCATGCCGGCGCCGATCAGGCCCCGGATGTCGCCGTACATGCCCGAGGTGTTGGTGATGACTCGCTCGATCTGCTTTTGACGCTCGTGCCAGAGCCGTTCCATGGCGCGGCGCTCCTTCTGTATCTGCTCCTGCATGGCGCTGAAGGCCTCTACGATGGCCTCCACCCGCTGATGGAACTCTTCTCCCGAAAGGTACGAGTACAGCAGCTGCATCTTGTCGCGCTTCCCCTCTGAAGCAGCACGGGCAAAAGCCACTTGGATGAGTTGCTCGCGCAGCGCCGCGGCAAGCGCCGGCCAGGAGCGTACGCTCACCACCCAGACGCCGTCGATCCGCCCGAAATCCTTGACCCCTTCGGGCAGGGCCACGGAAACGATCACCGCAAGGGAGGCACCGATGGCGCGCTGGTCCTGCTTGAGCTTATCAATCCACGCTGGCTGGTAATGCCTCGTGTTCTTCACCTCCCAAACAATGGCGCCGCAGACGTTTCCAGCGCCGTCGCACACCTCCTGGACCAGGTCGGCCCCCCGCATTCCCTTTGGTACCGGCCGGATGATGTCCCGGGGGAACTGGGCGCCCATGGCGGCTTCAATATCCAGCTCCAGCACTTCTCCCTGGAGCTCCTGGGAGCCCTGCTGAGTCCGCCGCCTGGCTTCGTCCAGGGCCCCGCGCAGATCCTCGATCTGCTTCTCCTTTTCCTTGAGCTTCAGGCTCTGGACCTCGTCCTCTTCTTCACGCACGCGCTTTTCGATAAGCTTGCGCTCCTGTTCGAGCCGTCGCTCGATCTCCAGGTCGAGCTTCTTCTGCTTTTCCTCCAGTTCGCGCGCTTTCTTGCGGATGGCCAGCTCCAGTTTCTCGGCTTCTTCGGCCTTGCGTGCCTGCTCGGAAAGCTGCTCCTTCAGGTCCTTGATCTGCAGCCCGATGGCTTTGCGTGTGCGGGCTTCGGCTTCCTGCACCGCTTCCTCGAGCCGATGATCGAAATCCGTGGACAGCCGCGCTTCGGCCTCCGCCCGCATTCGGGCTCCCAGAGCCTCGCTGACTCCAAACTCGTGCCCGCATTTGGGACATTCCACCATCACCCTGTCCGTATTGTTCATGCCGCGCATCATACGCTTCCCCCCTGCTTCCGGCGGTTTTTGGCAAGCTTGCGGCTTGGGGTTGCCGTCTCCCAACCAATCCATCGGATGCTCTTCGGGGGCGTGGCGATCCGGTATTGCCTGGGCGGCGTTTCCGTATTGAAGATGCCGTATCGACGAACGCCTTCCGGTCCCAGCGCGTTTCTCAAGGCGCGATGCAGCCGCGATTTGGTCTGCTCAAAAAAGGTATTGGTCATCCCTTTCATCATGCTTTTCGCCGTTGGCCCGTCCAGGTCATCACCAATGTTCCTGTATTCCAAGAGGTACTCGCACGCATAGTCTTCCTCGGGAGCCCCGTCGGGCGGAGATACCACATCCGGCCGCCCATCGCGGGCCCTGCGCGCCAGCCAGCTCAGGAAGGACAACTGCGCCGGAGCCAGGTGGATTTTCCGCCCCCCGGCAAGGATGCATTGCCCATCGAAATCGATCTCGAGGCTCGCGGGTTCCAGCGCCTCCTGCGCTGCGGTCACCACCTCGCTGAAGGTGACACTCCCTTTCAGGAGCCGTTGGTCCAAACCCTCCCTGAGCCGCACGAAGGGGATTTCCGCCAGGCTCACCTTGGCCTCGTGCGCATCGAGCGGCCGATTCGAGGGTGTGTAAATCACATGCCTGTGGGGCGTCGGATAATAGAAGTGTTGGTTCGACTCATAGGGGGCGCTCACGAGCACGTGCGACAACCGGTCCTGCGCCCGGCCGAGGAGGGACAGCGCGTACCCGGCATAATAACCCATGGTCTTGCGGCCCCCCGCGATCGATACGTGGAGCGCGCAGTCCGGATCGGCCGTAAACTCCCGGATGATTTCCGTAAGAGTGTCCGCTAGACGCTCGTTCTCCCCACGCGTGCGTATGTCGCCGATCGCCTTTCCTTCCGCCGTAGCGAGCGCATGGATGTTTTGTTCGCTAAAATCGATGCCGGGCAGCCCGTAATCCTTGCGCAGTCGGTGGAACCAGCCCGGGTCATCGGAAAGCAGGGTCAGCCGCGCGCGTTCCTTTCCTTCCGCCGTCGTGACCAGGTGCACTTCCGTGGGGATAAAGCCGGGCTTCAGGGTTTGGGCCAGGGCATACAAGGTTTCGGTAACCACCTGCGGCGAGAGTCCGGTCACGGCCAGCAGTACGCGGCGCCGAAACGTTCCAGGATGGGCTGGCCCCTTTTTTCCGGCCCGGTTACGGTTCCCTGTGTTGTACTCTTTCGTTTTTGTTTTCATGACGGTAAGTATGCGCGGGGCGAGGGCGCTTCATCGATTCGGCAAGCTTGCGGCATGGATTGAATATTTGCCCAGGCCCATGGATGTCGCTTTTCCCGTATGCACCCATTGGCCCCACCAGAGATAGGGCCACAACTCGGTTTTTCCCTCCATCCCAACGACGATCTCCCCCAGCAACCCGTCCATCTTGATCGCGGTCTTCTGGCGGGAGGAATAACGGGTCCAGTCTTTCCAGACAAGTTGGGTTGATGCAGCTTCCACTTGGCGGGCCATTTGCGTCAGGCCGGCAAAATCGGTTTCCAGCGGCTCGTCGGCATGAAAGCTAGTCAGCATCGATAATCGGCGCAGCAATGAGCTGAAGAGATCGCTGAAGCGGAACGTATCCGGAGTGACCAGGTGCTCCTCGCGCTGCAAACGCATGTGCGTTTCGATCTTGATCCGAACGGCCGCAGGCGCTGTGGGAAGGGCCGGAATATCGGGCGGATGGGGCCGGAGCGTTCCGCCGGGTTCGTATATCGGCACCCATGAATCCGAATCCGCCGGCTGGGCCTGCCGCACCTCCACCAACTTCATCGGCATGCGCCCCTTCCCCAACCCCTGTTCTCCTGCCCGCTGAAGCGCATGAACCAGGTACGGCACGTACCCGTTTCCCCGTCCGAACAGAGTCAATCCCAGTTCGTGCATTTCATCTTCCGGGGCCAACGGTGGCTCGATCAAAAAGGGATGGGGGGCCGCCGTGTATTTGCGCATCTTTTTGGCATCGGGATGGGGGGGCGTTTCGAATATGTAGGAGTATGGACAGGACCTGTAGAGAAGGCACGACGGGCAAGCATCCTGGTGCGTGACACAGACCGTCTTCTTCAGCGCATGGCCGAGAGCGCCCCGCCAGGCGGAGCCGGTGTACGCCGGCAACCGCGACGCACCGGTACACCTGAATCGAAACCGGTAGCGGGCTAACGGAAGCATAATGCAACCCGACCGCAATGCGACGTCGCCAAGACCATCCTGCATAACATTCCCACCCTGATTGTTTTCATTTCAATGACGTATGCTTCACCCAGCCTTCGGCCCCGTCGGTCCCAGGACCGAACCTGTGCTCATATGAGGTTCCATGCTGCCTTCCGGGAGTGACAGACCGGGTCACAGCGCCAAAATATTCTCGGTTCCGCAACAACCTTATTTGCAGCGAAAAGCGATGCGGGGTTCCGGTGACCAAAAACCGCCCTTCCTGACTCCATATCGGCGTGATGCGCACCTTTATAAGCTATTTGATCCCCCCACGGCAAGCAGCAATGAACGGGGAATGCACTTCCTCGCTTGCGGGACCATGGGCCAGGCCCTGGAAGACTAGTTGCTGTAGCTTCAATGGAGCCGCGACCTTTCCGCCGCAGAAACCCCGATAGGCGCAGTTATGTGAGAGGCAAACGCGCAGCTTCGATGAGGCCTTTGGAATTTCAAGAAAAAGTGTGAGCCCTCGAATGGAGCGAAGCATCTCCTGATTGACCGAAACGAAAAATCGGTCATGGCCGCAGGCTCGGCCTCCTTCTAGGTTCTGCTAAACCAACGTTGTGTTACCCTAGCCTTGAAACCCCGAAGGCATACGATAACATCGCGGGCAGCCCCCCAAGAATATACAGTTAGTATCTTGTCTGCGTGCTCATTCACTTTTGCCCTATCCGCCACGACGGTTTTTTTCGTACATTTCGACTGGGATAGGGTATCTCAGTCTCCATACTATTTTTATTGGCCTTTCGCTTTCAAAGGTAACCCGATCAGCCGGACCCAGGTAGACAAAAGGAGCAGCGGAACCATTCGTTTTCTTCTTGTCGCGCGCAAAGATCAAGATTGTGTAGCCGCGATCCGCATGATGAATCAGGTTCTGACCTGTCTCAGATTGTTGCGCTGTGTTCGACTGCGATTCCCAGTGAAGGAGTTCCCTACTGATAGGGTAATCCGCATACATTGTGCTTGGCGAGAACTCACGTTCGGTTTTTTGATACGTGATCAGAAGTGCATAGGCTCGGACTGAAGAGAAATGAAGTAAACCAACACCGGTCTGTCCTGCTGTTTCCAGTGTTGCCTGGCCCAATACGGCCTGCACATCCCGCGACCCATATTGAGCGTGGAGCTCTAAAAAAGAGCGAAAAGGAAGTTCGGGAACCTGACCCTCCACTGTGGTTTCAGACTCGCCCCATTCCAATATTTCCATCAGGTCGGAGAGAACGGAGGGATTCTTCGAAATGCGTCGGAAGGAATCCTCCAGAGTTGGGATTCCCAGTCTGCTACCGGGCTTCCCCCAAATCCGGTAATGGGCAAGTATGCCAATATCACCAAGCTCATCCAGTGCAGCTCCAACATCTTGCTCGCGTAGCTTTTCCACCGCTCTTCGCAGAGCCGAGATTTCCCTAGGCCCAGTCATAAAAGCAGCCCGGACCAAACCTTTTTTAAGCTGATTCAGATCCGGATCCGTTGGGAATGGACACAACCGTGCCCTCGCCTTCCATCCGGTCCATGTTTCCTTCACAAGCAGAAGGTCCGGATCATAATCGTGATAGCTTACAAAATTGCCGAAGCTCAATGGCTTCCCGGTTTCGTTCTCGAAAGTCTGCAACCGTTCGGGAACCTGAATCGCAAGATTGCGGAGATTTGCGCGAATATTTTCGAGAACATACTGCCGCGACAACCGGTCCAACTGGATGGAACAGCCTGCTGGAAGGTGAGGAAACTCGTCCTCCACCTCGCGATCAATCGAAAACCGGTGGCGCGGCAGAAGAGCCTTGAGCTTGCTGTCGATGCGGTAACGCCGGTGCGCTCGGCCGACAAAATCCAAAACAGTCAAACAATCCTTGCCGGCAGCATGACGTAGTCCCCGCCCCAATTGCTGAAGAAACACCGTCAGGCTGTCTGTTGGGCGCAAGAACAGGACGGTGTTCATTTCGGGCACATCGAGTCCCTCATTCAGAACATCGACAGTGAATAGGAAAATCAGCTTGCCAGCCCTGAATTCCGAGAGCATCGTGGAGCGGCTATTTTCGTCCACATCGGAAACAAGAGCGGCCGAGGGGATCCCCCGATCCTTGAACATCTGCGCCATGTATCGCGCATGCTTCATCGTGACGCAAAAGCCGATTCCCTTCACCTTCGACAGTTCGGGCTCATACCGAAAAAGGGCCTCTTGGACTGCCTCCACACGCTGTCGAGCGAGAATATCCGCACCTGTATACACATTCTCCAGTGCTGCAGCATCATACCTGCCGTTCCGCCAGAACCGGTCCAGATCAAGATGGACCGGATCGGCCACTCCAAAGTAATGAAATGGGCACAGCAGTTTTTCCTCCAATGCCTCCGGCAGGCGAATCTCCGCTGCAAAACGATTGTTGAAATCCGCGGCAACGCTTTGGCCATCCATCCTTTCCGGAGTGGCGGTCAGGCCCAACAGGATTTTCGGAGAAAAGTGGTTAAAGATAGAGCGATAGCTGTCTGCCGTCCCGTGGTGAGCTTCGTCGATAATGATATAGTCATAGAAGTTCCGCCCGACCTTCTCCCAAAGACTCGAGTTGGCCAGCATCCGAACCGAACAGAAGAGGTGCTCGAGCCGGGTGGGCTCATACGGGCCAACCCAAAGATCCCCGAAATTGCCGTCCCGCAGCACATTTCTGAATGTGGCGATCGATTGCTCCAGGATTTCCTGCCGGTGCGCCACAAAAAGAAGGCGGGCCTGCCTATTCTGTAATTCGTAGAAGCGCTTAAAGTCGAATGAGGCAATGACAGTTTTTCCGGTACCAGTAGCCGCGATCACCAGGTTGCGCCATCGGTTGTGCACGTTCCGCTCGCGGGCAAGTGCTTCCAGAATCCGCTCTTGGAAAGGATATGGCGTGAGATCGAAGAAAATTGCCGGCGGCGCGGCGCCAGCATTGCGTGCACGGTTGATCGCGCTTCTGAATCGCTGCGGATTATCCGAGTCAAAGGGAATGAATTCGCGGCTGTTCCAATAAGTTTCGAATTCCGCAGCGAATTTTTCCAGGATGTGCCCCATATCCTGGGATGTCACTTTCAGATTCCATTCGAGGCCGCTTGTAATCGCGGCGTGGGACAAATTGGCCGATCCAATGTATGCGGTAGAGAATCCCGAGAGCCGTTTGAAATGATACGCTTTGGCATGCAGGCGGGTTCGCTCCGTATCGTAGGAGACTCGTACGTTTATGTTTGGTTGCTTTGCTAACCATTCCACCGCAGGCGCGTCGGATGCGCCCATGTAGGCCGTGGTGATCACCCGGACGGGAATTTCCCGCATACGCAGGTCCTCGAATGCTTTCATGAGGAGCCGCAAGCCGGACCACTTGATGAAGGCTACCAAAATGTCCACCGAGTCGGCTGAATGCATCTCGGCACTGAGTTCATGGGCGAGTTGAGGCTCGCGGGGAGATCCCGTGAATAAGCTGGTCTGGGTCAGCGGCGAATCGGGACGGATCAGGCCCTGATCGGCATAGTTTGGTGGAGTGATTTCCAGAAGAAGCTGTTCTGAAGCTTCGATCAGGAATTTCCCGCCGATGTGCGCGCATTCCGGCAAACCTGAGATCTGTTCGATAAGCCGATTACAAAATGCCAAACGCGAAGCAGAATCAGTTTCATGGCGCAGAGCCTGTTCAATGACCGCAGCAAGAAAAGCAGCATAGCGCGCCGGCTGCTCCTCAAAATCGATCTTCCCCAGGACCGACCGGAGTTCAGGGTGTTGCTCCAGTGCCTCTTTCAAGTCACGGTCCAGCAAGGAATCGTAAATTCCGTGGTGCAGAGGACAGGTCACTCAGAATCCTCCAATGGCATTGTCAGGCACGAATTCACCACCGGACGGTCGGCCTCGGCCCAATCCAGAAAAAGAAGCTCGTCAGGTTTCAGCCATGCGAGTTCAGCATGCTCGTGCGGTATGAGATCTCCCGATTCTATGGCACAAAAGAAAGGGTACAGGGTAATCGTGAAATCCGGGTATTGGTGCGTTGTCGGTGGCAGTGCCTGGCCTATCCGCGCCGTTATTCCCAGCTCTTCAGTCAGTTCACGACGCAGACACTCTTCCGGGGTTTCGCCTGCATGGATCTTCCCACCGGGGAACTCCCACTTGAGCGGCATGCTCATCTTGGAGCTTCTTTGGGCGGCAAGAACATGGCCGCAGCGCCGGATGATGGCACATGTAACGTGAAGGTGTTGACGCATCGGCTATGTTGACCTGAAAATCCTTTCATTGTGCCATCGGAGAAACTCCCGATTTGGACGATCATGGGGCACTAGGGGCAACACGGAAAGGGGGTTCCCGTGAAATCGGTAATAGTCCTTACCATTTTCGTACTCTTCCCTGATTCGTCCACTGATCTCGACTTTCAGGTCCGGCGTCACAGTGAGATAGCCCCGATCGAAAAGGATGTGCAGGTCTGAACGCAAGAGAAGTCCGTTGTCCACGTGATTGGGCCCCTCCCCATAAGGCTTGATGTGTGATGCCTGTAGTACTGGAAGGGTCCGCTCTCCCGAAATCGCACATCGCTTCAGGTATGCGTCGGTCACAAGAATGCGAAAGGCACCTTGGCCGAGTCTTGATTTGCGAAGATACTCCTGGCCATACAGCAGATTTGGATCGGCGATTGCTGTCCCCGATTCCTCCGATGGTTCATCCGAATCCGGCACGGGCAGCCAGGGCCGGACAAGCGTCCACAGGCGATCACTCCATTCATTCTGATCATCGTATCTCTTCCCCGATACAATATTCGGTTTCCAATCCCCCGGCGCCGGAATCCAATGGTCGCGAGGAATGAAGAACGGTTGATTCAGAATGATGCATCCGATCTCAGGATCTACCTCATCGTATCCTCTATAATTGCGAATGAGCTGTTCAAATTGTCTTCGAGTTGCAGCGCCGTTTTTTCGTCCAAACACCTCCCATGCCAAGGACAGAGGCAGCCTTTCGCTTCGGATGAAGAATCCGCCTCCGACGACAAAATTCAGCGGTTTGTGGAGCTTGAATAAAAAGGGCTCTCCGGACTCCAGAGCGGAAAACTCTCTCCCGCTCGGTCGCCAGAAATTGACTTCATCCGGGCCGTCCTTTTCAATGAAATCAAACCAGGCGTTGTCTGTTACCCCAACATAAAAACGCATGCCTAAGCCCTGAGTAGCCCCCGCTTGATTAAGCTCCTATTTCCCTCAAACACTATTTCGATCATGGCGTCTGTCTGGCTCATTCTCCCTTCCGGGAGTGACATCCGGGGTCACCGGCCCAGTTCCGTGCTTCGGCGCGGGAATCATGGTCACGTTAAATCGGTCACTCCAAATACTGTATCGACCTTGTGAGTGCCTTTATAAGCTATTTGATCCCCCCGGAGCAAGCAGCAATGGGTGGGGCTTGCACTTCACCTTCGCGGAGGCCATAATCGAGGCTTCGGAGGGGGACGGATGACCAGGGACGGGAAGATCACGTACAAGGATTCGGGGGTCGATTACGACCGGATCGATCCGCTCAAGATCATGGCGCAGAGGGCGGCGGCGGGGACGGCGGGGAATCTGGCCAAAGCGGGGCTTGCCGAGGTGGCGGAGAGCCGGGGGGAGTCGGCCTACGTCGTCGATATGGGCGAGTTCTATGTCGCGTCGATCCTCGAGTGTCTGGGGACGAAGTCGCTGGTGGCGGATGCGGTGCGGCCGCTCACGGGCAAGACCGGGTACGACCGGATAGCCCAGGACACGATCGCCATGGCCGTCAACGACATCGTCACCGTCGGGGCGCGCCCCGTCAATATCCACGCCTACTGGGCTACCGGGGGGTCGGACTGGTTTTCCGACCAGGAGCGGATGCGCGATCTCGTCGAAGGGTGGGCGCGCGCGTGCGACGCCATCGGGGTCTCCTGGGGCGGCGGGGAAACTCCCGGCCTTGCGGGCGTGGTCATGCCCGGTACCATCGACCTGGCCGCCTCCTGCGTGGGGATCATCCGGCCTAAGGATAGATTGATTATTGGAAGAGAATTGCGCGCGGGAGACCGGATCGTCATCATCGCCAGCAGCGGCATCCACGCCAACGGCATCTCGCTCGCCCGGCGCCTGGCCGAAACCCTGCCGGAAGGGTACGGGACGCGCCTTTCGGACGGGCGGCTGTACGGCGAGGCGCTCCTCGACCCGACGATTCTTTATTCCGCCCTGGTGCAGGAGCTGCTCGACGGCGGCGTGCCGGTGCACTATATCTCCAACATCACCGGGCACGGGTGGCGCAAGCTGATGCGGCACCCGGCGCCCTTCACCTACCGGATGACGGCGATCCCCCCGGTCCCCCCGGTGCTCGCCTTCATGCAGGCGGAGGCGCGGATGGACGCGGCCGAGGCTTATGGGAGTCTCAATATGGGGGCGGGGTTTGCGTTGTTCGTCCCTCCGGAGGCGGTGGCAGCGGTGGTACGTACCTCCGAGCGGCTGGGGATCGCGGCGCTCGAGGCCGGCCGGGTCGAAGAGGGGCCGAAAGAGGTGATCATCGAGCCGCTCGCGGTCCGCTACGCCGGGGAAAGCCTGAATTTGCGGGCTTAGCGCCCGAGGCGCAGGAGGCGGGCCAAGGGTCCCGAACGGACGGTGATCGCCCCGGCGGGGCACATCTCCTGGCAGCAGAAGCAGGAGATGCACTTTTTCCTGTCGATCCCGATGGTGTCGTCTGCGGGGCTCATCGCCCCCGCCGCGCACTGGCGCACGCACTCGAGACATAAGGTGCAGAGCTTCGGGTCGATCCGGGGCGAGGCGGCCAGCAATTTTTCCATCACCGGGGTGAGCCACCCCGGCCCCGCGATCCGGGCCACCGACACCTCCGGGGCGAGCTTCCACTCCGGGTGGGGCCGAAGCTCCGCAACCCGCGGGCCGACGATCTCGATATCTTTTTCCTCCGGCAGCAACCCCATCTCCCTGGCCGCCCGAATTGTGGGAATATTCATCGGGTTCAGGGAGAAGATGCGGGCCAGGACCCAGTCCAGGGCGTGGGCGTTCGTGCCCGCCATGAGGATCCCCAGTTTCCTGGGGGTGCCCGAACTCGGGCCGTTCCCTTCCATCCCGATGACGCCGTCGAGCAGGTTGAGGCGCGGGCGGACCGCTTCGTGGATGTGGACCAGGAGCCGGGCGAAACGGTGCGGGTCGCGCCCCATCCGGTAGTGCCACTGGGCTTTTTCGAGCCCCGGGACGGCGCCGAAGGTGTTTTTCACCGCCGCGGTGAGCGTCATCTGGCCGTGGGTCTTGGCCTTGGCGAGGTTGAGGAGGGGGTGGCGCCGCATGAGACTCGAGAGGTGCAGCCGCCAGGCGCCGGTTTCCGAGGAGGGGACCCACTCCCCCTCCCCCGCATCGACGATTTGGAGGAGGTCGCCGCTGGCGAGCCCGAGCCGGGCGGCGCACTGGGCCGCCGTCCCCACCCCTGGGCTGTCTGTCACCAGCACCTGTGAAGCGCCCGCCGAGCGCGCCTGCCGCGCCGATGCCCGGATGATCTCCGGGTGGGTGGAGACGGCCCCATCTGTTGCCCGCGGCGCGAGAAAGTTGGGCTTGAGGAGGAGCGGCTGCCCGGCGTCGAGGAAGGCCTCCATCCCCCCCAGGGGTTCGAGGAGCGCCTTCAGCGCCGCGTCGACCGCGGCCGGGTCGTAACTTCCCAGTCGCTGGATCGAGACCCTAGGCATCGGGATTCCTTTCAGGCTCTTGCTCCGGATCGGGAATCGGTTCCGGAGTCGGTTCGAGCGGCTCCGACGGCGGTTCGGGGGTCGCGCCGGGGTCGGGGATGGTTTCGGAGGCGGGTTCGGGGTCGGGGGTGACCGGGTAGTAGCGCGCGCGCTCCATGCGGGCGCGGATGGTGC
>JAAYCX010000032.1 GCA_012729555.1 Acidobacteriota bacterium | reverse complement strand
GGGGACCCACAACAATGATTGAGCGCTCATAACCTATTATCTCCAGAGAAGGCTGACGAGTTCGACCAGGCGCTGTCCATCGGCAACCTTGACCAGGTCGTACGGCAGCTGGAGCAGAAACCCGCTCGCCACCGTCAGGACGGCCAGAACGGCGACGACCCCCACCATGACCGGGCTCCCCTCTCCGTGCGCCTCGCCCCGGGACTCCCCGAGGAACACCATGCGGAAGCTCTTGAGCATGTAGAGGAGGGTGACCACGGCCGTCAGGATGGCGAGCGTGGCGATGGCGATCCGCCCTCCCTCCACCAGGCCGTTGATAACGAAGTACTTGCTGAAGAATCCCGCCATCGGGGGGATCCCGGCGATGCTCAGGGCGCAGATGAGGTAGCTCACCCCCGTCACCGGCATCTTCCTGAACAGCCCCCCCATCTTTGTCATGTCCTTGGTATGGGTGCCGTGCTCGATGATGCCGGCGCAGAGGAAGAGCCCCCCCTTGGCGAAACCGTGGGCCATGATGTACAGGAGCGCCCCGATGTAGCCGAAGTGGGTGAAGACCATCAGCCCGAGGAAGGTGTACCCGATCTGGCTCACCGTCGAATAGGCGAGGAGGCGCTTGATGTTGGTCTCGTGCAGCGCGGCGGCGGCGCTCACGAAGGCGCTCAGGAGGGCCAAAACGAGGAGCCAGGTCTGCGCTTCGGGGGCGATCACCATGCCGTTGCAGAAGAGGCGGGCGAAGGCGTACAGGCCGATCTTGACCAGGATGGCCGCGTGCAGCAGCGAGGTGATGGTCGAGGGCGCCACCCCGGCGTCCGGCAGCCAGGTGTGGAGCGGGACCGTGGCGCTCTTGCTGAAGATGCCCGCCATGACCAGCACCAGGGCGGCGGTCCCGATCTCCTTCCCCCGCAGCTCCGAGATGTCGAAGGTGCCGTACTGGGTGAAGATCAGGGCGAAGCCCAGGAGCATGAAAACGGCGCCGCCGAAGGTGATCAGAAACGCCTTGTCGGCCTTCCAGACGTACTCCGGGTCCCGGAAATAGCCGATCAACCGCCAGCAGGCCAGCGCCGAGATCTCCCAGAACATGTAAAGGAAGATGAGGTTCCGGGAGAAGACCAGCCCCATCATCGCCCCGACGAAGAGTGTCACGATGAAATAGTATTCCGGCTCGTGCTCGGTGTGTTCGATGTACCCGAGGGAGTAGACGGCGATCAGCGTGGCGATCAGGGAGGCCGTGAAGGCCATGAACACGGCAAGCGCGTCGATGTTCGTGGAGAACTCGATCCACCGGTAGAGCGGAATCGACGACTCGCCGGTCCGGCCGGCCAGCGCCGGCCCGAGCAGGGGCCACGTCAGCACGTGGGCGCAGCCGATCAGAAGCACCGCCATCGGGCCGGTGGCCTTCCTCAGCCCCGCCCATCCCGCGAGCGGTATCAGCAGAGAACCGAGCAAGGGGACCAGAATGACCATCAAAGCTTGCGATTCCATACCATTCACTCCGACACTAGAAATAATTACCAAGTTCAAAAGAACCGGAAATTATAGGAAAACCTGCAGCTTCATTCCACCAGAATCGTAGGAGCCGCTGTTTATTCCTCCCCGGCGGCCGGGGGTTCCAGCCTCACCCTTCCGCTTCGGAGGTCGTAGTGCATGCCCAGGACCGTGACCTTCCGGGCCCATGCTTCCGATTTCAGTTCCGCCACCGTCCGGTGAACATTTTCGGCGATCGCGCGCTCGAGGCCGCCGGGGCGCGGGAGCCCGCCGACGACGGGCCGCAGCCGGTCGAGCAGGTTCTTGAGGTGCCCCGCGGCGCCCGCGTCTTCCAGCACCGCGGTTACCGCACCGCAGAAAGCGTGCCCCAGCACCACCACCAGCTCCACCCCGAGGTGCTCGACCGCGTATTGGATGCTGCCGGAGGCGGCCTCGTCCAGGCAATGGCCGGCGGTGCGGACCACGAACAGGTCCCCCAGCCCGCAATCGAAGAGAATTTCGGGGGGGACGCGCGAGTCGGAGCAGCCGAGGATCACCGCGAAAGGGTGCTGCCCGGAAACGATCTCCTCCCTCCGGGCCGGGTCCTGGTGCGGGTGCACCTCCCTGCCCGAAGCATGCCGCCGGTTGCCGGAAAGCAGACGCTCCAGCCCCTCACCCGCGCTCACCCGGGACGCGCGCGCGTTGTCATGGCTCATGCCCTTATTTCCCCGTTTTTCTGTATTTATGCCCCCGGACGCGCCGGCGCACCCCCCCCCCGACGCCGTCCGCCCGGCATTGTATACCTCCCGGACCGGAGCACAAACCCATTTTTTGAATTTCAGCCCGGGCCCGGGGTATGCTGTAAGATGTATTCGGGAATCACCCCATGAAAGGAGTCCCCCATGACCGCCGCCATCGATGGCTTGAAACCGGAACCCGTCTGGAGATATTTCGCCGAGATCTCCCGGATCCCCCGCTGCTCCAAAAACGAGGCGGCCGCCTCCCGGTACGTCCTCGACCAGGCCCGGAGGCTGGGGCTCGAGGCGGAATCGGACCCGCTGGGGAACGTCATCGTCCGCAAACCCGCCGGCGGCCTGGACGGGCGCCCGGGCGTGGCGCTGCAGGGGCACCTCGACATGGTCTGCGAGAAGAACCGGGAGACGCGGCACGATTTCCTCACCGACCCGATCCGGCTGGTGCGCCGCGGGGACGTCATCATGGCCGACGGCACCACCCTGGGGGCGGACAACGGGATCGCGGTGGCGGCGATGCTGGCCGTCATGGAGGACCGGTCGCTCCGGCACGGCCCCCTCGAACTCCTCTTCACGGTCGACGAGGAGACCGGCCTGACCGGGGCCGCCGGCCTGGGCCCCGATTTCGTGCGGAGCCGCATCCTGCTGAACCTCGACAGCGAGGAGGAGGGGACGCTCTACATCGGCTGCAGCGGGGGCCGGGACACCACCGGCGTGCTCGAGGTCCGGCAAAGGGACGCGAACCCGAGGCACGCGGCGCTGTCGGTCAAGGTCACGGGGCTCAAGGGGGGACACTCGGGGCTCGAAATCGACAAGGGCCGGGCCAACGCCGTCAAGCTCATGGGCCGCGTGCTCCTGGCCCTGTCCCCCCTCGGGGCGAGGATCTCCTCCGTCGACGGGGGGGACAAGCACAACGCCATCCCGCGCCAGTGCGAGGCGGTGCTCCTGGTCCCGCCGCGGAAGGTGAAAGCGGCCGGCGCCGCGGTCGAACAACTCCTCGCCGACATCCGGGCGGAATTCCAGGCTGCGGAGCCCGACCTCGGGATCGTCCTGGCCCCGCTCGAGGGGGACCGGCCGGAAAAAGTGCTCGGCCGCAGGGACCAGCTCACCCTGGTGCGTCTCCTCTCGGCGCTCCCCCACGGCGTCGTCAAGATGAGCGCCGAAATCCCGGGCCTGGTCGAGACCTCCACCAACCTGGCCGCGGTCCACACCGGGGGGGAAGGCGTCCGGCTCGTGACCAGCCAGCGGAGTTCGGTGGCGTCGGAGCTTAACGCGCTCGCCGCCGCGGTGGCCTCCGTCATGGAACTGGGGGGCGCCGCCATCGACACTTCCGACGCCTACCCCGGGTGGAAGCCCGACCTCGACTCCCCCATCCTGAAGATCGCCCGGGAGGCCTACCGGGAACTCTTCGGCAGGGAGCCTCAGGCGAAGGCGATCCACGCCGGGCTGGAATGCGGCGTCATCGGCGAGCGCTACCCCGGGATGGACATGATCTCCTTCGGCCCCACCCTCGAGGGGGCCCATTCGCCGGAGGAGAGGATGTATATCGACACCGTGGAAAAGTTCTGGGACCTGCTCCTCGGCATCCTCAGGCGCGTGTGACCGCCCGGCCCGCCCCCGTCAGAGTTTGGCGGGCTCGCAGAGGTTGACCGCGCGCCGCGCCGCGCGGCCGCAGACCACGCAGAGGTACTGGGCGTCCTTCGAGAGCGCCCCGACCGTCTTCATGTTGCGCAGGCTGGTTATGTGACACAGGTGTTTTTCATGGTCCGGGTGGAGGTCAGACAACTCCAGCCCGGCATCCGTCAATTCGTCCTTCTTTTCTACCATCGGACTCCCTCCCCTATGAAAGAGACAACATCCGCGCCCGGGCGGGCGCCGCTACACCATGCATAGGATCGGCCGGGCCCGGTGTCAAAGGCCCGTTACGCCTTCACGCCGCGCCGGAACTGCGGTATGCTTTGGGAAATTCCGGAAAGGAGTCGTCATGGCCAGGACACCCAGAACCCAAGCCGCCAGAACCCCGTCCGCGAAGGCGCCCGGGGCCGGCGCGCGCAGGAACGCGGCCCCCGGCGCGGCCGCGAACAAAAAGAAGACCGCCCCCCCGACGGCCGGCGTCACGGACGGGGAACGCTACCTCCTGATCGCCGAGGCCGCCTACTACCGCGCCGAGCGGCGCGGTTTCGCCCCCGGCCACGAGCTCGAAGACTGGCTGGACGCCGAGACCGAGGTGGGCCGGATGGTGGCCGTCGCCCGCACCCCCCCGGCGTCCGAAAAAGCCTGAAAGCGCCCCCTCCGATAGCGGCCACGGGACCCCATGCCGAACATAGAGCTCAAGTTCCTGAGTGTTTCCGACTACAACAGGCTGAAGGAGGCGATGATCGAGGCCTACCCGGCCATGCCCCACGCCTACTGGAAGGAGCGCCACGTCGAGCTGCTGACGCGCGCCTTCCCGGAGGGGCAGGTGATCATCACCATCGACGGGGAGCTCGCCGGCGGCGCCCTGTCCATCATCGTGGACTACGCCAGGTTCGAACCGGGACACACCTACCGGGAGATCACCGGGGACTTCACCTTCTCGACCCACGACCCGGAGGGGGACATCCTCTACGGCATCGACATCTTCATCCGGCCCAAGTTCCGCGGGCTGCGGCTGGGACGGCGCTTGTACGACTACCGCAAGGAGCTGTGCGAGAGGCTGAATCTCAGGGGGATCGTTTTCGGGGGGAGGATCCCCAACTACCACACCTACGCCGACGGCATGTCCCCCCGGGAGTACATCAGGAAGGTCCGGACCCGGGAGATTCACGACCCCGTGCTCGATTTCCAGCTCTCCAACGATTTCCACCCCGCCAAGGTCATCAAGGGGTACCTCCCGGGGGACGCCGAATCGAGCGAATACGCCGTCCTGCTGGAATGGAAGAACATCTACTACGAAAAGCCCCGGAAGAAGGCGGCCGTCATCAAGAAGTCGGTGCGCCTGGGGCTGATCCAGTGGCAGATGCGGCCCTACCGCGACCCCGGGGAGCTCATGCAGCAGGCGGAATTCTTCGTGGACGCCGTCTCCGGGTACCGCTCCGATTTCGCGCTCTTTCCCGAGTTCTTCAACGCCCCGCTGATGGCCGAAAACAACCACCTCGAGGAATCGCAGGCGATCCGGGAACTGGCCCGGCACACCGCCGGGCTGGTGGAGGACCTGTCCCGCCTGGCCATCGCCTACAACATCAACATCATCACCGGCAGCATGCCGGAAATGGTCGACGGGCGCCTCTACAACGCCGGCTACCTCTGCAAGCGGCAGGGGTCGGTGGAGCGGTTCGAGAAGATCCACGTCACCCCCGACGAGGCCCGGGTCTGGGGGCTGCAGGGGGGGGGGAATTTCCGCGCTTTCGACACCGACTGCGGGAAGATCGGGGTCCTGATCTGCTATGACGTCGAGTTCCCGGAGCTGGGCCGCCTGCTGGCCGACGAGGGGATGGACATCCTCTTCGTCCCCTTCCTCACCGACACCCAGAACAGCTTCTCCCGGGTGCGCCACTGCGCCCAGTCCCGGGCGATCGAGAACGAGTGCTACGTCGCCATCGCCGGGAGCGTCGGGAACCTCCCGAAGGTGCACAACATGGACATCCAGTACGCCCAGTCGATGGTGCTGACCCCCTGCGACTTTCCCTTCCCCGCCAACGGGGTCAAGGCCGAAGCCACCCCCAACACCGAGATGATCCTGGTCACCGACGTGGACATCGACATGCTCCGGGAACTCCACCAGTTCGGCAGCGTGCGCAACCTGAAGGACCGGCGCCGCGACCTCTACGAGGTGCGCAGGCTCTAGCCCGCATTTATGAATCACGCGGACCAGGAGCCCCCTACTGCACCCGCGTCCCGCTGGAGCTGGCGCCGCCCCGCGTGTTTTTTCTCCTCTGGGCCTCGAGCGCCTGGATGAACCCGTCGAGGATCTCGACCGGGATGGCGATCACGGCCTTCACCGGGGCCGGCAGGACCCCTTTCAGGCGCATCTCGCGCGCCTCCTCCTCGTTCTGCGGCCCGATCACCTCGCAGAAGGTCAGGGTGCAGTCGACGGGAGAGGCGCTCACCTGCACGTAATTGGAATAGACCCGCGGGGAGCTCCGGTGCGGGTCGGGGACGATTTCGACGGGTCTCTCTTCGTTAGGCATCGCGATTCCTCGGACTCTACCCCGGGGGCCACTTCAGGATCCGGCCTCCCAGGATATGGATGTGAAGGTGGAAAACGGTCTGGCCGGCCTCGGCGTTGGTGTTGATCACGGTCCGGTACCCGGTGCGGTCGATCCCCTGCCGGCGGGCCATCTCCCCCACCACCCCCATCATGTGGCCGAGGAGGTCCCGGTCCCCCTCCTGGAGGTCGTTCAGGGAACCGATGTGCCGGCGCGGGATGACGAGCAGGTGCACCGGGGCCCGCGGGTGGATGTCGGGGAAGACGACGCAGTGCTCGTCCTCGTAAAGGATCGCGGCCGCCCGCTCGTGCGCGGCCACCTGGCAGAAGGTGCACCCGAACAGCTTCATCATTCCTCTCTTGTAGGCGTAGAAAACGAGCTTCTTGACTGCAAAGGGGATCATGACCGGTGCCGGCCTCCCTAGCGGATCCGTTCGATGCGGGCTCCCAGTTGCGCCATCTTGTCCTCGATGCGGTAATAGCCCCGGTCCAGGTGGTAGACCCGGTCGATGACGGTCTCCCCCTCGGCCACCAGCCCCGCGAGGATGAGGGAGGCGCTGGCCCGCAGGTCGGAGGCCAGGACCCTGGCCCCGGTCAGCGGCCGCCCCCCGCGGACCATGGCCTGCCGCCCCTCGATCGTGATGTCGGCCCCCATCCGGATCAGCTCGAGCGCGTGCAGGAAACGGTTTTCGAAGATCGTCTCGGTGATGATGGCGGTCCCGTCCCCCTGGGTCATCAGCGCCATGTACTGGGCCTGCATGTCGGTGGGGAACGCGGGATAGGGGTAGGTCGTCACGTTTTTGGACGAAATCGGGTCCCGCCCCCGGATGCGGAAGCCGTCCTTGCCGATGGAGATCTCGGCGCCGGCCTGGGCCAGCTGCGTCAACACCGCCGTCAGCTGCTGCGGGTTGCAGCCGGCGACCTCCACGTCCCCCCGGGTGATCGCGGCGGCCGCGGCGAAGGTCCCGGCCTCGATCCGGTCGGGGATGATGCGGTGGCGGCAGCCGCGCAACCGGCGGGCGCCGCGGATCCGGATGGTGCGCGTCCCGTCCCCCTCGATGTGGGCCCCCATGGCGCGGAGCATGGCGGCCAGGTCGCCGACCTCCGGTTCGCAGGCCGCGTTGTCGAGCACGGTTTCCCCGTCGGCCAAAGCCGCCGCCATCATCAGGTTTTCCGTCCCGGTGACCGTCACCGTTTCCATCTGGATGTAGGCGCCGTGCAGGCCCTCGGTGGACGCCTCCACGTAGCCGTGCGCCACCTCGCACACCGCCCCCATCCTCTCCAGCCCCGCCAGGTGGATGTTGACGGGGCGCGCGCCTATGGCGCACCCGCCCGGCAGGGAGACCCGCGCCTTCCGGAAGCGCCCGAGGAGCGGGCCGAGGACCAGGATCGAGGCCCGCATCGTCTTGACCAGCTCGTAGGGGGCTTCGAAGGAACGGATCTCCGCGGCCCGGAAGGTGCCGGTCCCGTCTTCCCTGATTTCGGCCTCGGCCCCCATCTTCTCGAGCAGGTCGCGCGTGGTCAGGATGTCGCGCACGCGCGGGAGGTTCTCCAGCTGCACCGCCTCCCCGGTCAGCAGCGACGCCGCCATGGCCGGCAGGGCCGCGTTCTTCGCCCCGCTCGTCTCCACCCGCCCCCTCAGGGGGACCCCTCCCTCGATCCGAATCTTATCCATGCGTTCTCCGGCCGGGCCGGCGCGCGATGACGACCCGCGCGATGCCCTGCAAATCACGGACCGCCGCCCCCGGCCGCAGCCCCGCTTCCTCCATCAGCCGCCCCACCGCCCCGGCCTGCCCCCGGCCGACCTCGAGCAGCAGCTCCCCCCCGGGGACCAGCCTCGCGGCCGCCGCCGGGATCAGCCTGCGATGGACATCGAGCCCGTCCTCGCCCCCGATGAGGGCGGGGCGCGGCTCGTACTCCCTCACCTCGCGCGGAAGATCATTATAGTCCCCGGACGGGACATACGGGGGATTGCTCAGGATAAAATCGAGACACCCCCGCTCCGGGAAGCATTCGAGCAGGTCCGCCGCGACCCACACGACCCGCCCGGCCGCCCCGAGCCGCACGCCGTTTTCCGCCGCGACCCGGAGCGCGGCGAAGGAGCGGTCCACCCCGTAGCCGGACGATTCCGGGAACTCGCAGGCGACCGACAGGGCGATGCAGCCGCTCCCGGTGCCGACATCGGCGTAGCGAAGGCCGGGCCGCCCGAGGGACCGCATCCGCCCGATCGCCTCCTCCACCAGGATCTCCGTCTCCGGACGGGGGATCAGCACGTCGGGCGTCACCCGGAAGGGGCGGCCGTAGAATTCGCGCTCCCCCGTCAGGTACTGCAGCGGCTCCCCCCGCACCCTGCGTGCCGCGAGCGCGTCGAGGATCTCCGTCGTCTCCGGCGCCAGTCCCCGCTCGGGGTGGGCCAGCACGCGCTCCCGGTTCCACCCGAGGGCGAAGCCGATCAGCAGTTCGGCCGTCAGGGCGGGGGACTCGACACCCGCCCGCCCGAACTCCCCCATCATGCGCGCGCGCGCGGAGGCGATGGTCTGGACGGGGGTCTGCATGGGCGGCGGCCTACAGCGACTGCTTCAGCTTCTCGGCCTGGTGGTGCGTCACCAGGGCTTCGAGCATCGCCTGGATGTTGCCGTCCATGAAGTCGTTGAGGTTGTGGATGGTCAGGCCGATGCGGTGGTCGGTGACGCGGTTCTGGGGATAGTTGTAGGTCCGGATCTTCTCGCTCCGGTCCCCGGAGCCGACCTGGCTCCGGCGGTCTTCGGCGATCGTCTTCTGCTGCTCCTGGAGCGCGATGTCGTACAGGCGCGAGCGGAGTACGCGCATCGCCTTGGCCCGGTTCTTGATCTGCGACTTCTCGTCCTGGCAGGAGACCACCAGCCCCGTCGGGATGTGGGTGATCCGGACCGCGGAGTAGGTGGTGTTGACCGACTGGCCTCCCGGACCGGAGGAGCAGAAGGTGTCGATGCGGATGTCCCTGGCGTCGATGTCCACCTCCACGTCGTCCGCCTCCGGCAGCACCGCCACCGTGACGGCGGAGGTGTGGATCCTGCCGTTGGCCTCGGTCTCCGGCACCCGCTGCACCCGGTGCACGCCGCTCTCGTACTTCAGCTTGCTGTAGACGCGGTCCCCCTCCACGATCGCGATGATCTCCTTGAACCCGCCCACCTCCGACTCGTGCCCTTCCATGATCTCCACGCGCCACCCGGTCCGCTCGGTGAAGCGGGAATACATGCGGAAAAGCTCCGCGGCGAAGAGGGTGGCCTCGTTGCCGCCGGTGCCGGCGCGGATTTCCAGCAGCACGTTCCTGTCGTCGTTGGGGTCCCGCGGCATCAGCAGCAGCTGCAGCCCCTTCCGGCACTCCTCCTCCCGCCGCGTGAGTTCGGCCGCTTCCTCCTCGACCATCTTCTTCATCTCGGGATCGGTCTCGGAGACCCCCAGGGCCCGGGTCTCCTCCAGGGCGCGCAGGATCCCCTTGTATTCGCGGAACTTCTCCACGACCGGCTCGAGATCCCGGTAGGATTTCGCATGCTTCTGGTAGGCCGGCTGGTCGGCGATCACCGCCGGGTCCGCCAGGAGCACGCCCAGTTCCTCGAATTTTCTTTCCAGGGAGTTCAGCTTTTCGATCATGGAATTTCCGTCACGCCGTACCCCGCAAGAGCGCGGATTGCGGCGCCGGAACGGCGCGCGCGGCTGGTTGCACGTTCACCACGGACGGCGTCAGGCCTTGGGCTTCCCGTCCTTGTCCAGGCCGTAGCGCCGCTGGAAACGCTCGATCCGGCCGGCCGTGTCCACCAGCTTCTGCTTCCCCGTGTAGAACGGGTGGCACTGGGAGCAGAGCTCCAGCCTGATTTCGGACTTGGTGCTGCGGGTTTCGAACCGGTTGCCGCAGGCGCAGCTGACGGTGATGTTGTGGTACTTGGGATGGATTCCTTCTTTCATGATCCGCCTCGCAACCCGGCCGGCACCTCCCCCCCTCACCTGGCGGGGCGGACGGGCACAGCCGGAGATAAAACCTGCAATATAGCATCGGAGCCGCATGCATACCAGCAGTTTTCCGTTCCCGGGCGCCGGCCGGAGCGGGGGCTGAATGTCCTTCCGCCGGGTCGGCGAGTATGGTAGTGTTTACGGTCGCCCTCGGCCGCCGGGCCCAGGCGCATGCCCCGGGCGTCTTTGCGGGCTCTTGCATACCTATGAGTATAATGAAGATATACTTTCACAACAACTGCTTTGACGGGATGGCCTCGGCCGCGGTCTTCAGCCAGTTCTACCTCGACTGCATCGACCCGAACTGCAGCTTCACCTACGAGGGGCTGGCGCACCGGGCGGGGGAACTTTTTCTGGACGTCCGGTTCGACGGGGACCGGAACGCCATCGTCGATTTCAAATATTCCAGCGACCCGCGCCTGACCTGGTGGTTCGACCACCACCAGAGCGCCTTCCTCTCGAGGGAGGACGAGGCCCACTTCAGGGCGGACAGGAGCGGCCGGAAATTCCACGACCCGACCTACCGCTCCTGCACCAAGTTCATCGCCGAGATGTGCGGGAAGCACTTCTCCTTCGATTCCGCCCGCATGGCGGAACTGATCCGCTGGGCCGACATCATCGACGGCGCCCTGTTCGAGAGCGCCCGGGCCGCCGTGGAACTCGCCGAGCCGGCGATGAAGCTCATGATGGTGGTCGAGGGGCTCCGCGACAGCGGGAAGATCTGCGCCCTGATCGGGGAATTCCGCGAGCGCCCCCTGGGCGACATCATCGGGATCCCCTGGGTGCGCGACGCCTTCAACCCCCTGTACGAAAGGCACCTCGGCTCGATCGACATCATCCGCCGGCACGCCGAGTACGCCGACCGCACCGTCTTTTTCGACATCACCGGGTACGAACTGGAAGGCTACAACAAGTTCATCCCCTACTACCTCCACCCCGAAGCCACCTATTGCGTGGGCCTGAGCCTTTCGAGCTACCGGACCAAGATCTCGGTCGGTTCCAACCCGTGGAGCCCCGTGCCGCGCACCCACAACCTGGCCAGGCTGTGCGAACGCCACGGCGGGGGGGGCCACCCGGTGGTGGGAGCGATCTCCTTCCCCCCCACGGAGCTGGAGAAGGCGCGCCGCATCGCCCTCGAGATCACGGAAGAACTGCGCGGCGCCCCCAGCCCGTAAGCGCCTCCCCCCGGCGGGAGCACCCGGCGGAATTCGCTTGTGCCGGGAACTGAAATATTTTATAAATCAATCGTTTGTAGTCGGTTTGCCCGGAATGATTCGTTCATGCGGCATCCGGTCGTGCTTTCATTGACTCCCGATCTGTTCTCGGCCCCCCTCCGAAAGCCCGCGATGCTCCGAACGCTTGATATTTGAATCGGATACTGGTTAGCCTGGGTTCCCCGCCTGTACCCCCGGACGGGAGAACACCGCGTCTGTGCCGCCGCGGGCGGCCTTCAGGCGGGAAATTTCTAGGAAAGGAGCAATTCCTTGGACATAATCGCGGAAAAGATCAACGGGACGCGCAAGCGGGTGGCCAAGGCCATCCAGGAACGCGACGCGGAATTCATACAGAATCTTGCCAGGGAACAGGCCTCGGTCGCCCATACCTCGTGGGTGGACGCCAATGCGGGCACGGCGCCGCAGCGCGAACCCGAAGACCTCATCTGGCTGGTGGAAACGATCCAGGCCGTCATCGACAAGCCGATCGCCCTCGACAGCGCCAACCCGAAGGCCCTCGAGGCGGCGATCCGGGTGGTCAAGACCAAGCCGATGATCAACTCGATCAGCCTGGAACCTGGGCGCCAGGACATCTTCCCCATCGTCGCCGAACATGATTGCCCGACGGTCGCCCTGGCGAGCGGGGAGAAGGGGCTCCCCAAATCGCAGGAGGAGTGCCTCGGCAACATCGCCCGGCTGCTCGAAAAGACCCGGGCGCTCGGGATCAGGGACGGCAACCTCTACGTCGACCCGCTCGCGATGACCATCGGGTCGGGCATCCAGAACGGCCTCATCTTCTTCGACAGCGTCCGCGAGATCCGCCGGCGGTTCCCGGAGGTCCACATCACCTGCGGGCTGAGCAACATCTCCTTCGGGCTGCCGGCCAGGACATACATCAACCGGGTGTTCCTGGCGCTATCGATGCAGGCGGGGATGGACTGCGCCATCTGCGACCCGAACAACCACGACATCCAGACCACCATTCTGGCCACCGAGCTTCTGCTGGCCCGGGACAGGCATTGCCTCAATTATACCCGCGCCTTCCGCGCGGGGGTGTTCAACAAGCCCGTATAAGGATTCTGTAATAACCACTTCCAGGGAAGGTAAAAAGGAGAGCTTATGTCACAGGAACTGATCGATCTCGTTGTGGACATGCGTGAGGAAGAAGCCGTCAAACTTGCGGAAAAACTGCTCGACGAGGGCGTGGAGCCCCTCAGCCTGCTCGACGACTGCCGCACGGCGCTCGGTATCATCGGCGACCGCTTCGCCGCCGGCGAATGCTTCGTTCCCGAACTGATCCTGGCCGGCGAAATGCTCCGGCAGATCGGGGCGATGGTCAAGCCGCGCCTGGCAGCGGGCGGCGGCGAGGAGCAGAAGAAGCTGGGCCGCATCGTCTTCGGCACCGTGGAGGGGGACATCCACGACATCGCCAAGGATATCGTGGTCTTCATGCTCGACATCAACGGGTTCGATGTCATGGATCTCGGCGTGGACGTCCCCGCGGCCAGGTTCGTGGAAGCGGTCAAGGAATTCAAGCCCCAGGTCGTCGGACTCAGCGGCTTTCTGACCCTCGCCTACGACCCGATGAAGAACACCGTCCAGGCCCTGGTCGACGCCGGCTTGCGCGACAGCGTCAAGGTCATGATCGGCGGCGGGCAGATGGACGACCAGGTGGCCGCCTACGCCAAGGCGGACGCCTACGGCAAGGACGCGATGGCTGCAGTGAATCTGTCCAAAGGATGGGTAGGAGCAAAATAGCGATGCCAAAACCGGAAAATTTTGAAAGCCTGACCCCGGACCAGAAGCGCCAGGCGCGGCTGGACGCCTGGATCAACCACGAGGGGATCGAGTTCACGGACCCCGGGGCGGAGAACTCCTACCGGGAGCGGGCCCGGCTCTTCGCCGACGTTTTCCAGTTGAAGAAGCCCGCCCGTGTCCCGGTGGCGATCTCCACCGGGTTCGCCCCCTTCCACTACGCCGGCTACTCGTGCAGGGACGCCATGTACGACGCCGACAAGCTCGGCCTGGCGATGAAGAAGTTCCACGCCGATTTCATGCCCGACGCCGCCGCGAGCTCGGGGCTGTACGTCCCGGGCCAGGTGCTGGAACTCCTCGACTACAAGCTCTATCACTGGCCGGGGCACGGGGTGCCGGAGAACACCTCCTACCAGTGCGCCGAGGCCGAGTTCATGAAAGCGGAGGAGTACGGCGCCTACCTCGCCGACCCGAGCGACTATTTCATCCGCACCTACCTGCCGCGGGTGATGGGGGCGCTGGAGCCGTGGAAGGAGCTCCCCCCCTTCACCAACCTGCTCGAACTCCCCTTCATCCCCTGGGGCATGCTCCCCTTCGGGCTGCCCCACATCCAGGAGACCTTCAAGAAGCTCATGAAGGCGGGGGAACTTTCTCTCCAGTGGGCGGGCAGGGTGGCCGAGATCGACCGGGGCGTCATCACCGGCCTGGGGCTGCCCAAATACCAGGGGGGCTTCTCGAAGGCGCCTTTCGACGTCATCGGGGATACCATGCGCGGGACCCGCGCGATGATGCTCGACACCTTCCGCAAGAAGAAGGAGATCGTCGCGGCGTGCGACCGCATCGTCCCCTTCATGGCCCGCATGCCCTACGGGGCCTACCAGTGGGGGGGGGCGCCCACCGCGTTCTTCCCGCTCCACAAGGGGGCCGACGGCTTCATGTCGCCGAAGGTGTTCCAGGAGCTCTACTGGCCCTCCCTGAAGGCCGTCCTGCTCGAACTGATCAGGGACGGCATGATCCCCTTCCTCTTCGTCGAGGGGAGCTACAACCAGCGGCTGGACCTCATCACCGACCCCGACATCCCGGCCGGGAGCACGATCTGGTACTTCGACAAGACGGACATGAAGGAGGTCAAAAAGCACCTCCAGGGGTGGGCCTGCTTCTCGGGCAACTTCCCCTCCTCGCTGCTGAAGACGGGGACGGTGGCCCAGGTGAAGGAGCACTGCCGGCAGCTGCTCGACGACCTGGCCGGCGACGGCGGCTACTACATGGTCAACGGCGCCGTGCTCGACGAGATGAACCCCGACAACCTCCACGCCTACGTCGAGACCGTGAAGACGCACAGGTAGCCCGGTCCCGGCCGGGCGGCCGCGCCCTCCGGGGAGGCGATCCGAAAGGAGGCGCCTCCCCCGTTGACTCATAATTAAATGTTACCGAAGCGGGCCTCAGTGGATCGTTGACCACATATGGTCTGCTTATAGCAGGATTGGAAGATATTTTTAAGCTTTCTCTCGATGAATTCTCTGAGTGTGAAT
>JAAYCX010000031.1 GCA_012729555.1 Acidobacteriota bacterium | reverse complement strand
CTGGGGCTGCTATCACTGCTGACAACGGTTCGTCAGCCCTTATGATTATCTGAACCGCCGGATACGGAACCGTACGTCCGGTGGTGTGGGAGGACGGGGGCCGTGAGGCCCCCTCCTACCCGATCAGGAGGTTTTCATGATCATCATTTGTGAAGCCAAGGCGACGGAAGCGCAGATCGGCGAGCTCGAGCGCATCATCCGGGGCGCGGGGCTGGACATTCACCGGTCCGACGGTGAAGAGTACACGATCCTGGGCGTCATCGGGGACCGCAACCGGCTCGACATGGGGACCGTCACCCTGATGCCCGGGGTCCGTGAAGTCGTGCTGGTGACCAGCCCCTTCAAGCTCGCGAGCCGCGAATTCCATCCCGAGGACACGGTCGTGCGCGTCGGGGAGACGTGCCTCGTCGGCGGCATGGAGGTCGCGGTGATGGCGGGTCCCTGCGCGGTGGAGAGCGAGGAGCAGATAGAGGCCAGCGCCGGGGCCGCGGCGGCGGCCGGGGCGCAGATCCTCCGGGGGGGCGCCTACAAGCCCCGTTCCTCCCCCTATGCCTACCAGGGGCTGGGGCTCGAGGGGCTGAAGCTGCTGCGTCGGGCGGCCGACCGCCACGGACTGGCCGTGGTCACCGAGGTCATGACGATCGAGTTGATCGACACGGTGGCCCGGTACGCCGACCTGCTGCAGGTGGGCGCCCGCAACATGCAGAACTACCCGCTGCTGACCGCGCTGGGGAAGGCGGGCAAGCCGGTGCTGCTCAAGCGCGGCATGGCCGCCACGATCCAGGAATGGCTGATGAGCGCCGAGTACATCCTGAGCGAGGGGAACCCCGACGTCATCCTGTGCGAACGCGGCATCCGTACCTTCGAGACCGCCACGCGCAACACCCTGGACCTGTCGGCCATCCCCGTCGTCAAGCACCTCTCGCACCTCCCCATCATCGCCGATCCGAGCCACGGGGTCGGCACCCGCCGCTTCGTCGCCCCGATGGCCCGGGCGGCCGTGGCCGCCGGGGCCGACGGGATCATGGTGGAAATCCATCCCAATCCCGACAAGGCCCTGTCCGACGGCCCGCAGTCCCTTACACTGGAGGAGTTCGGGCTCCTGATGAACCGGTGCCGCATCATCGCGACCACCATTGGACGGCGTCTGGGAAGGACGCGCTGAAAGGACGATCATGAAGATGACGATTGTGGGCTGCGGCCTGATCGGGGGTTCGGTCGCGCTGGCCCTCAAGCACCGCCGGCCGGAATGGACCGTCGCGTGCCTCGACCTGCCCGGGCGCCTGCCGGCGCTCGAGGAGGCCGCCGTCTCCGGGTGCCTGGGGACCATGGACGACGCCGGGGCCCATCTCCCCGACAGCGACCTGGTGCTCGTGGCCACCCCGGTCCAGGCGCTCCCCGACACTCTAGGCCGCCTGGCCCCCTTCCTGCGCCCGGGCGCCATCGTCACCGACGTGGGGAGCACCAAGAAACGGATCATGGACGAGGCCCCCGGACTCCTCCCCCCGGGGGTCCACTTCATCGGCGGGCACCCCATGGCGGGATCGGAGCGTTCCGGGGTGGAGGCGGCGGACCCGCTCCTCTTCAACGGCCGGGTCTACGCCCTCTGTCCCTATGCCGACACCCCGCCCGAAGCGCTCCTGGCCCTGATCGAGCTGGTCGAGACCCTCCGGGCGACCCCGGTGACCATCGACCCCGAGGAGCACGACCGGATCATGGCCATGGTCAGCCACCTGCCGCAGCTGATCGCCGTGGCCCTCATGCACTCGGCCGCGGCCGGGGACGCCGAGCACGCGATGCTCCAGACTCTCGCGGGGCGCGGTTTTCTCGACATGACGCGCCTGGCGGCATCCGATTACGGCATCTGGAGGGGGATCCTCGAGACCAACGCCGGGCCGATCCGGGAAGCGGCCGCCCGCTTCGGGGAGAGTCTCGGGCTGCTGACCACGAGGATGCTCGACGATGAGGCGGCCGCGGCCTGGGACCGGGCGGGGAAGCGGCGGCGGAAGATGGGGCCCGAAACCCTCGCCCGGCCGCGCAAGCAGGACCTGCGCAGCATCATCGACCGCCACGACCGCCAGATCCTCACGGCGCTCGGGCACCGCATCGACATCGCGCGCCGGATCGGGAGACTCAAGAAGCGCCAGTCGGCCCCGGTGACCGACGGGGAGCGGGAGAAGCGCATGATGTTCGAGCGCCGGGACTGGGGGCAGTCGCTGGGCCTGCCCGAGGAACTGGTCGACGAGCTTTTCGCCGTCATCGTCCGGCACAGCGTCCGCATCCAGTCGGAGCCCGCGGAATAGGTGATTCCGGCATTCCGGCCGATCGATTTTCCACCCTTTGTGATATGATGCGCTCCTTGCCGCAGCAGGCGTATTCGCGCATTTTTCAAGGGCATACGGGAGCGGTCGGACATGGATGAAAAGAAGACATCGGAACAGAAACGGCAGCAGCGGTTCGAGCGGTGGCTGGACGCCCCCGGGGTGCGGTTTGAAAGCCCCGAGGCGCAAAACTCCTATCGGGACAGGGTGACGCGCTTCATCCGGGCGTTCAGCCTCGAAAAGCCGGACCGGGTGCCGCTGGTTCTTCCGGCGGGCAATTTCCCCATCTACCACGCCGGCATGACGCTCAAGGAGGCGATGGAGGACAACCGCAAGCTCTGCGCGGCGTTCCGGAAGTTCCTCGGCGAATTCGAATCGGACACCTTCGCCTCCCCCATGATGGTGCCTTCGGCCAAGGCCGGGGCACTCATCGGCACGGTGAACACCCGGTGGCCGGGGCACGGGCTTCCCGACGGCGCGTCGATGCTGCAGTTCGTCGAAGGGGAGTACATGAAGGCGGACGAGTACGACCTTTTCCTCGAAGACCTGACCGACTTCTGCCTGCGCCGGTACCTGCCGCGCAGCCTCGGGGCCCTGGGCCCCTTCGCCGATTTTCCCCCTACCCCCTTCATCCTCGGGATGCCGAACCGGTTCCTGAACCCCGCCATGTCGCCCGAAGTGCGCGCGGCCTACCGGGCCATCATCGATTACGGGGAGGAGTGCGCGCGCTGGATGGGGCCGGCCCTGGAGTTCCACCGGGACGCGATGGCGGCCGGCTACCCGACCATATTCGGGGGGCAGGCGCACGCCCCCTTCGACATCCTGGCCGACACCCTGCGCGGGACCAAGGGCATCATCATGGACATGTACCGGCAGCCGGACAAGCTGCTGGCCGCGATGGAGCGGGTGACGCGGATGAACATCGACTGCGGCGTCGCCGG